>JAJTGG010000023.1 GCA_021299355.1 Lysobacteraceae bacterium | reverse complement strand
GACCGATCAGCCAGATGTCGGATTCCACCGACGTATCCAGCACCGGCGTCGATTGCGTGCGCACATCGTCCACGCGCGTGAAGGCGGAAATAATCAGGGATACCGGCGAGCTCGCGATCTGGGTTTCTCCGTTGCTCTGCCAACGCGATTGCATCGACAGCGAATCCTTGCCGACCGGAATACTGATGTCCAGTGCTGGGCACAGTTCCATGCCCACCGCCTGCACCGCCCGATACAGCGCGGCGTCTTCGCCGGGCTGGCCGGCCGCGGCCATCCAGTTGGCCGACAGTTTCACTTCATCCAAGCCGGCAATCGGCGCGGCCAAAAGGTTGGTGATTGCTTCGCCCACGGCCAAACGCGCCGAAGCGGCGGCATTCAGCACCGCCACCGGCGTGCGTTCGCCCATGGCCATGGCTTCGCCGGCGAACCCGGTGAAATCGGCACTGGTGATGGCGCAATCGGCCACCGGCATCTGCCACGGGCCGACCATCTGGTCGCGTGCGGTCAAGCCGCCCACGCTGCGGTCGCCGATGGTGATCAGAAATTGTTTGGCGGCCACGCTCGGGTGCGCCAGCACTTTCAGGCCGGCTTCGTAGACGCCGATGCCGCCGGCATCGAAAGCCGGGTGCGCATCGATGATCGGTGCCACGGCATCGCGCTGTATTTTCGGCGGCTTGCCGAACAGCAGATCCATCGGCATGTCGATGGCGCGGTCCTGCGGGGCGATGGCGTCCACGGTGCCGCGTTCGGCACCGTAAGCCACGATCAGACGTTCTTCGTCGGTGGCGATGCCGACCGCCGCGAACGGGCAGCGTTCGCGTTCGCACAGGGCGCGGAATTCGGCCAGATGCTCCGGCGCGATGCCGAGCACGTAGCGTTCCTGCGATTCGTTGCACCACAGCTGCATCGGCGACAGCGAAGGATCATCGCAGGGCACTTTGCCCAGATCGATGATGCCACCCTTGTCGGAATCGTGCAGCAGTTCGGGGATGGCGTTCGACAATCCGCCGGCACCGACGTCATGCATGAAGCGGATCGGGTTGACCGCGCCGCGCGCGAAGCAGCGGTTGATCACTTCCTGGCAGCGCCGTTCCATTTCCGGGTTGTCGCGCTGCACCGAGGCGAAATCGAGCGCTTCCGAACTTTGCCCGGACGCCACCGAAGAGGCCGCGCCGCCCCCGAGACCAATAAGCATGGCCGGACCACCGAGCACGATGACGATGTCGCCGTCGCGCATCGGCAGTTTCTGCACCTGGCCCGGATCGACCGTACCCAGGCCGCCAGCCAGCATGATCGGTTTGTCGTAGGCACGCACGTGCGTGGCATCGCTGCCGGCCAGTTCGAAGCTGCGGAAGTAGCCGGTCAGATTCGGCCGGCCGAATTCGTTGTTGAACGCGGCGCCGCCAAGCGGGCCGTCGGTCATGATTTCGAAGGCCGAAGCCATGCGCGGGTTCAGCGCGCGCGGCGCTTCCCAGGCTTGCGGCAGGGTCGGAATACGCAGGTGCGAGACCGAGAATCCGGTCAGGCCGGCTTTCGGTTTTCCGCCACGACCGGTCGCGCCTTCATCGCGGATTTCGCCGCCGGCACCGGTGGACGCGCCGGGAAACGGCGAGATGGCAGTCGGGTGGTTGTGGGTTTCGACCTTGATGCAGAACGCGCTAGCGGCGGCGTCGCCGAAGCGGTAAGTTCCGGCATCATCCGCGCGCAGATGACGGGCCACGTGGCCTTCGATGACCGCGGCATTGTCTTTGTAAGCACTCAGCGTGTACTGCGGCGCCAGTTTATGCGTGTTGCGGATCATGCCGAACAGACTGTGCGGCATATCGCGGCCGTCGATGCGATAGGAGGCGTTGAAGATCTTGTGCCGGCAGTGTTCGGAATTGGCCTGCGCGAACATCATCAGTTCGGCATCGGACGGATCCCGGCCGAGCGCACCATAGCGCTCCTGCAGATAAGCCACTTCGTCTTCGCTCAGCGCCAGGCCGAGTTCGGCATTGGCCTGCGGCAAGTATGCGATGGCCACGCGCTGCAGCGGTCCGCGCACCGGAGTAGCGAACAGCGCACCGGCTTGCTCCAAGCTGGTGCACACGCTTTGGGTCATCGGATCGGAAAGTAATTTATCGATGTCGCGCCACAGCACATCGCCTTCCGGCGGCATGCCCAGAAGATCCAGACGCAGGCCGCGTTCGGCACGACGCACCGGCAAGCCGGCGCCCTGCAGGATTTCGGTGGCCTTGCTCGACCACGGCGAACGGGTACCCAAGCGCGGCGTGACGATGCGCGAGACCGCGCCGGTCAGCGCTTCCGTGCGGCCGATGCAGCCTTCCAGAATGCGGCCGAGGGTGGCAGTATCGTGGAGCTCGGCGTGGGTATCGACGAAATACAGATGCCAGGCCCCGGCGATGCTGGCATCGGGGACGATCTGCTGCAGGCGGGATTGAAGGCGGTCGCGTCGGAAAGCGGATAAGGCCGGAAGGCCTTCAAGAACGATCATGGCTGCACGCTGAGGGGGTTTTAGCCCCTCATTTTACCTTATCGGCCCGATGTCGGCCGCTTTAATGCGGCCATTGCCTTCTCATTCCGTTATTTATTCTGCTTTTCCAGCGCTTTGAGCATATCGGCTGGATTCAGATAGCCGCCGATCTGCGCGCCATTGGTGGCATATACGGCCGGGGTGCCGTCCACGCCGATTTTCTGGCCCAGACTGTAATCAGCGGTCACGAAATTGCTGCAGTTTTTCTTGGGCAGGGTCTTGCCGGCTTTGGACGAGGTCATCGCCACTTTGCGGTCGGGCGCGCACCAGACGTTCACCGCTTTCTGGAACGACTCAGAACCCAGACCGGCGCGCGGGAAGAACAGGTAATCGACAGCGATGCCGAGCTTGTTGTACTCGGCCATGTGCTCGTGCATCTTGCGGCAGTAACCGCAGTCGATGTCGGTGAACACGGTAATGCGGTATTTCGGCTTGGCCGGGGCGAAGCTGATTTTTTGCGCGGCCGGAACGGCGGCGAGAATGATGCGGCGCTCTCCCGCCTCACTGGCCTCGGTCAGGTTGGTTCGCGTGTTCAGATCGATGATCGCGCCCTGGAACAGCAGCTTGCCGTCATTGCTGACGTACAGAATCTGGCCATCGACCACGACTTCCTTGACACCGGCCAGCGGCGAAGGCCGGATGGCGGTGATTTTCACATTCGGCACCACGTTGGTGAGCGACTGACGGATGGCGGCATCCCCGGCAGCGGCCGGAGTGGCGGCTTTCTTGGCCGGTGCCGGGGCGGTGCTTTGGGAGCAGGCCGGCAGGCTGAACATCAACAAGGACGCCATCAGGATTCGGGAAAAGGTCATGGGATACAGGTCCGATTTCAACAGAGCTTTATTCTGCCACATTGAACGTGAACGCCGCGACAGCGCGGGACGAACGGCCGGACGGAGGGGACGGACGGCTCAGCCGCGCGGATGGTGGGCGCGGTGCATTTTCTTCAAGCCTTCTTTGGCAATCAGGGTGTAGATCTGGGTGCTCGACAGCGAGCTGTGACCCAGCAGCATCTGCAGAGCCCGCAGATCGGCGCCGTGGTTGAGCAGATGGGTGGCGAAACTGTGCCGCAGCACATGCGGACTGACCCGCGCCGGATCGACCCCGGCCAATTGCGCGCGGCGCTTCAGGGCCGACCAGAACTGCTGACGGGTCATGGCGTGGCCGCCGGCATCAACGAACAATACGGCCACCGCACGTTTACCTACCCGGGCCGGGCGCACCTGCTGCAGATAGCGCTCCAGCCAATGCTGGGCTTCTTCACCCATCGGCACCAGCCGTTCCTTGCTGCCCTTGCCCATCACCCGCAACAGGCCCTGGCGCAGATTGACCGCCGCCGCCGGCAAATCAACCAGCTCGGTCACGCGCAGACCACAGGCATACATCAGTTCCAGCATGGCACGCAGGGCGACCTGCTCGGGGGCTTCGCCGGCATCGGCGCGCAGCAGCGCTTCCACCTGGGATTCGGACAGCGCCTTGGGCACCGGCCGCGGCAGGCGCGGCATGTCCAGCAGGCGGGTCGGATCCTCGCTCATGGCCCCACTGCGTTTTTTCAGCGCGTAGAACCCCCGAAGACTCGACAACAGCCGGGCATTGCTTTTGGCGGCATAGCCCTGGCTCACCCGCCAACCCAGGTAATCGAACAGATCGGCCTGCGTGGCGGCATCAAGGCCTTTGCCGCGGGTGTCCAGAAAGCCGGCCAGACCCAGCAGATCGCGCCGGTAGCCGGCCAACGTGGCGGTCGACAGGCCATGCTCAGCCCACAGACGCTCGAGCGCAGCCTCCACCTGCTGCACGGTTCCGGCATCGACGGCGGCGCGGGTGCGGGCGCGCTGGCGGATGGCATTGGTTTTGGTACTCATGTCGAAAAGCTTAGCGCGGATGCCGCTTCACCGCTATGCTAATGCGCATGTCCGAATCTCCTGCACGTATCTCCGCAGTTCCGGCCGTGTTGGGCTGGCGCCTGTTGGCGCTGGTCTACGACCTGGTGATTTCGATCGCGTTCCTGTTCGCGGTCAGCGCCCTGTCCTTGGCGGTGAAGCCGGACCATCGTCCGGTCGAACCCGGCACGCCCGACGCATTGGTGGTGTTCATCGCGCTCTGGGCCGCGATCGGTGCCTATGCGGTGGTGTCCTGGCGGCGCGGCGGACAGACCATCGGCATGAGGCCCTGGCGCCTGCAGGTGGTCACCGCCGAAGGCGATCGGCCGCCCTGGCGCGCGCTGCTGATCCGTTACATGGTGATCAGTTTCAGCCTCGGTGCGGCGTTATTGTGGTGTCTGGTCGATGGCCAGCGCCGTGGCCTGCATGATCTGGCCGCCGGCACGCTGCTGGTGCGGCGTCAGGCTTAAACCCGTTTCGCCAGATAACCCCAGCACAGCGCGAACACGCTCAACGGCGCCAGCAAATACGCCAGACGTACGTCGAAGCGGTACACATCGGACAGACTGACGAACAGGCGCTCCAGCAGCATGGCACTGACGCCGACCACGATGCCGAGGAACAGGCTCTTGCCCAGACCGCCCGAGCGCAGCGAACCGAAGGCGAATGGCAGCACTGAAAGACACAGCAGGGCGATTTTGAACGGATAGAACCAGCGGCCCCAGTAGGCGGTGGTGAACACACGGGCGTCCAGCTTGTTGCGCTCGAGGTAATCGATGTTGCTGCGCAGTTCGCGCAGGCTCAAATTGCCCGGACTGGACAACGTGGCTTCCAGGGATTCGTTGGTGATCTGGGTTTTCCAGGGAATCTTGCCCATGCGCTCGACCAGCACCGAATCCGGCTTGAAAGTGGTGCGCTGCACATCGTTGAGCTGCCAATGATCGGATTGGTTGCTGGCCGATTTGGCTTGGGTGATCGAGGCCAGTGCGTCGTCCTTGCCGACTCGATACAGACGGACATCGGCAAGTTCGAGCCAGGCATTGCCGCCGCTGCCCTTGGCCGAACCGGAGCGGGCATTGAAATACAGGTCGCCGTCTTTGGCCCAGACCCCGGAATAACGGGCCAGCGTGAACTTGCTGGCCTTGTGGCTGTTCAGGCTCATCGCCTGTTTTTCACTGGCGATGCCAATGGTCTCGTTGGTAATGATCATCACGCCCGAAAACAGCACCGCCGGCAGCAGCGCGCCGATGGCGATCTGCAGGCGCGAAACGCCGACCGAAGCCATGGCGATCAATTCGGATTTTCCAGCCAACTGCCCCAGACCCAGCAGCAGTCCGATCACCGACACTACCGGCAGCAGATCGTAGGCGCGGCGCGGCGTGGTGAACAGCGTGCTCAGCAGTGCGTAATTCAGGGTGAAGCCGTTCTTGCCGACATCGGAAAAACTGTTGTAGAAGGCGTTGATCAGATCGAAACCGAGCAGTACCAGCCAGACCAGCGCGATGGTTTTCAGCACGCTCAGCGCCAGGTATTCGGTCATCTCCCGGCCAATGCGGTTCATGCCGGCAGCGCCTGCGGTTTCAGCCGGCCGTCGCGCCGGAACAGCCAGTAACACAAACCGGCCATCGGCAGGATCGCCCACCACAACCCGAGGAAGGACGGAATGCTGCCGTTGCCGAGCAGATAGGTGCCGGCCAGCAGGCTCAGCATGCCGAGCAGATACGCCATCACCGCGAACAGCACCAGACCGTACTGCGGCTGCCGGGGTTCGCTGCGCGCCAGCGGAATGGCCAGCACGGTCAGGATGGCCGCGAACAAGGGCAAGGCGATGCGCCAGTGCAGTTCGGCCAGCGCCGCGGCATCGCCGCGCTTGATCAAGGCCAGCGTACTCAGGGCATCGAGCTTGTTGGAGGGCTTGCTTTCGCTCGGCTCCGGCACCTTGATTTCGTTGACCTTGAACTGCACTTTGCGGAAATCACGGCGGCCGAGTTCGCCTTCCATGCGGGTGCCGTCTTCCAGGCGCAGGATGCGGGCACCGCCGACAAGACGCAGATCGCCTTTGCTGGCGGTGATGATGTCGAGGCGGCCGTTGATTTCACGCTGCACGAACAGATTCTTGAACTGCCGGCCGTCGCGGCTGAGTTCGGTGACGAACAGGATGCCGGACTTGCCGGGCAGTTCCACGAAGCGTCCGGGTTCCAAACCGGAAATCAGGAAGCTGCGGTTGGCTTCTTCCACCATGGTCTTGGCTTTGTTGGCGGTGAACGGCACCAGCCACAGCGACGCGAAGGCGATCAGCAGAACCAGCGGCGCGGCTACCCAGAGCACCGGCTTGAGTAATTGCTGGCTGCTGACGCCGACCGAGGCCAATACCGCCATCTCGCTGTCGGCATACAGGCGGGCGATGCCCATCATCAGACCGATGAACAGGGCCAGCGGCAGTACGAAACTGATGAAACGCGGCAGACGCAGCACCAGCAGCTGCAGCATCAGGCCGGCAGGCACCTTGCCCCGCGAGATTTCCGCGATCAGATCGGTCAGAAAGCCACCCACGCTGATCAGGAACAGTACGGTCAGCACCGCAAACACCAGCTGGCTGAACTGTCTGAACAGGTAACGGTTGATCAGCGGCATCGGCACGGGCGGGGAAACTCGGTTCGGGATGAATTACAATAGCAGTTTACCATCATGCGCCCAGCCGGCGCCCGACCGAGAGAAGCCCCTATGGCCCTGCGTTTCCTGCCTTCACAAAGCCCCGTTCATACCGATGCCAGCGATTGCGTGGTGGTCGGCGCATTCAGTGACAAAACCTTCTCGCCGTCCGGTACGGCACTGGACGCCGCCGCCGGTGGTCGCCTGAAGGCCCTGGCCGAACGCGGTGATATTTCCGGCAAGACCGGACAGACCCTGCTGCTGCAGGATGTGCCGGGCGTCGCCTCGGCGCGCGTGCTGGTGATTGGCTTGGGTGATCCGGAAAAATTCGCCGTGCCGCAGTATCTGAAAGCCATCGCCGATGCCGTGCGCGCCCTGCGCAGCGGTCCGGTCAAAAGCGTTTACCTGACTCTCAGCGATCTTCCGGTGAAAGGCCGTGATGCTGAATGGGCCGTGCGCCAGACAGTGATCGCCGCCGATCACGCCGCTTACGAATACACCGCGACCCGCAGCAAGAAAGCCAGCGTGACCCTGAGCGAGGTCTCGGTGCATGTGGCGGACGCCCAGATGAACGCATTCCGCCAGGGCGAAGGCATCGCCGCCGGCATCCAGTTCACCCGTGAATTGGGCAATCTGCCGCCAAACATCTGCAACCCGTCCTATCTGGCCGAACAGAGCCTGCAGATCGCCGCTGAGCACGACAATGTGACTTGCGATGTGCTCGGCCGCGATGAAATGCAGGCGTTGGGCATGGGCTCGCTGCTGGCCGTGGCGCGCGGCTCGGCCAATCCGCCGAAACTGATCGTGCTGAAATACACCGGCGCCGGCGACGCCAAACCGCTGGCCCTGGTCGGCAAAGGCATCACCTTCGATACCGGCGGCATCAACCTGAAAGTCCAGGGCGGCATCGAGGAAATGAAGTACGACATGTGCGGTGCGGCGTCGGTGCTCGGCACCTTCCTGGCCTGCGCCAAGCTGCAGCTGCCGATCAATCTGGTGACCGTGGTGCCGGCCGTGGAAAACATGCCGGACGCCGACGCCTACCGTCCGAGCGACGTACTGACTGCGATGAACGGCAAGACCATCGAAGTCGGCAACACCGACGCCGAAGGCCGTCTGATCCTGTGCGACGCGCTGACCTACGTGCAGCGTTTCGAACCGAAGGCAACCGTGGACGTGGCCACCCTGACCGGCGCCTGCGTCATCGCGCTCGGCAAATACGCCGCCGGCCTGATGAGCAAACACGACGATCTTTCCGAAGAACTGCTTGCCGCCGGTGAAACCGTGTTCGACCGCGCCTGGCGTCTGCCGCTGTGGGACGAATACCAGAGCCAGCTCGATTCCGTATTCGCCGATATCTACAACATCGGCGGCAAGGGCGCAGGCGCGATTACCGCCGGCTGCTTCCTGTCGCGCTTCACCGAAGGCCAGCGCTGGGCACATCTGGACATCGCCGGCGTATCCAACGATGAAGGCCGCAAAGGCATGGCGTCCGGCCGACCGGTGGGTCTGCTGACCCAGTGGCTGCTTGATCAGGCCAAACACTGAGCATGGCGATCCGGGCTGACTTCTACATGATCGCGGGCAAGCCCGCGTTCGTGGCGCAGCCCCTGCTGCTGGTATGCAAGCTGGCCGAAAAAGCGGTGCAGTCCGGGCAACCCTGCTTGATCTTTTGCGACAGCGCCGAGCAGGCCGATTTTCTCGACGACCTGCTCTGGGAGTTCGATGAGGACGCCTTTATTCCGCACCAGATCGTGGGCATGGAGGAAGACGAAGACATGGACGACACCCCGTTGTTGATCGTGCCGCCGGGTGTGGAGACCGGCATGCGGGCGCTGGTCATCAATCTGCGTAATGTGCTGCCGCCGGCCGGCTACCAACGCGTACTGGAAATTGTTCCGGCCGATGAAGCGGCGCGCGAACCGGCACGCCAGCGTTGGCTGGAGTACAAAAAGCTCGGACACGAACTCAAGCGCAACGAGATGTAAAAAAATCCACGCCGCAGCGGGGATTTTTTCAGGCCAACAGGGCTTCGATTGCATCCACCGTTTTCGGCACGCCTTCGGTCAGGTTCTGCGGACCATTTTTGGTCATCAGGATGTCGTCCTCGATGCGGATGCCGATGCCCTGGTATTTGGCCGGCACACCCGGCGTGCCCGGTGCGATGTACAGGCCCGGTTCGACGGTGAACACCATGCCCGGCTCGAGCAGACGCGAGGCGCCGCCGAGTTTGTATTCGCCCACATCGTGCACATCCAGTCCGATCCAGTGCCCGGTTTTGTGCATGTAGAATTTTTTGTAGGCTTCGCTGGCAATGTTCTTCTTCAGCGTGCCTTTCAGCAGACCGAGCGAAAGCAGGCCGTCGGTCAGCACTTCGACCGCCGTGGCGTGGATGCTGTCGTACGGCACGCCGACACGAGCCTTGCCGATGCATTCGGTCTGCGCCGCCAGCACCACCTCGGTAATGCAGCACGCAGGCATTCGGACCGCTTCCCACGATCGGTTCATACGAGGCTACCGCGCCATGCCGGCGGTACACCTGCTGCAGTGCGGCTTCCACTTCGTATTCGAAGCGTGCACTTCGGCTGGCCTGCATCGCGGCGATCTGCGCCTCGACGGCGATATCCGCGCTTCTGCGCATTAACGCAATTTCGCCGGCACTCTTGAACAGGCGCAGCTCATCGAGCAGATGGCCGATCTCGAGGAATTCATGCGGCGGCTCGGCGCCCAGACGCTTCTGTGCGCGCACCCGGTTCAGCCAACCCATCAGCGCCAGATCGAAATCGGCATCGCGGCCGTAGTGGTAATGCACGCGCGAACGGCCTTCGAGCAGGCCGGGCAGGATGTCGTCGAGATCGGTGATCGGATAGACATCATCCAGCTTTAGCGCATCGACCGCGCCTTCCGGCCCTAGGCGCGGCCCGTCCCAGGCTTCTTTTTCGGCATCACGTTCGCGGCAGAACAGCAGACATTCGCCCTGACGGCGGCCGGGCACCAGCACCAGCACCGCTTCGGGTTCGTTGAACCCGGTCAGATACCAGAAATCGGAATCCTGACGGAACGGATAGGTAGTGTCTTTGCTGCGCAGACGTTCCTTGCCGGCCGGAATGATCAGAATGGCGCCGTGATCGGCCAAAGCCATCAGCCGGCGGCGGCGTTTGACGAATTCGGAAACGGCAATCATCAGTTCAGACGCTGGCGGGCGCGGCGGTTGACCACGCGTTCGTTGTAGAGCAGTACGGCCGCCACGCGGATGTATTCGCAGACTTCGATGAGCGCTTCTTCATCGGCGTCGGAATCTTCGTAGTTGAGGTCGGAGGCGGCGATCTTGGCCAGATCTTGCAGGGCTTCATCAGCTTCGTCCGACAGCGGCTGCGTCGGCGTGGGTACCACGCCGAAACCGCCGAGGAAACCCTGACACCAGTCGACCATGGCCGGACCGCGCTCGGAGACCGGCTTGTCGTCGTCGGGCAGCAGCAGGTCGAATTCGAAATCCATGACGTCGCCGGCCAGCTGTTCACTGACCGCGTCGAAGAAGTCGGCAAGTACCGAGTCGGGCTCGGCCTGACCGTCCAGTTCGGCGTCGGTCAAGGCATAAGCCAACCAGTTTTGCGGCGTCAGTTCAGCGCCGGCACACAGGCATCCCGATAAAGCACCATGCAGTTCGGCCGCGGAAATCGGAATACGCAGATCGCCGAGTGCGGTCTGGATGGCATCGTAATCGGGCATGGTGGTGGACATCCGGCCGCTCCTTTTTGCGCCTAGTGTAGCAAACGGCTGGGTAACGGCGCAGGCTTGACGAAGCCGGCATTGCCATCTAGGGTATGGTCATGAGTTTATTCCCCGACCACTCTCGGCAGATCCTAGATTTGGCCCAGCGTCTCGACCGCCTGCTGGAGGCGACCGTCCGTTTGGCTGCCGAAAACGCTGGCCTGAAACAGCAGATCGAGCAACTGACCGGCGAACGCAATGCCCTGCAGGGCAAGAGCGAGCTGGTCCGCCACCGGGTCGAAAGCATGCTCGGCCGCCTCAACGACATGGAGCGTAGCGATGACCGGTAATATCGTCACCATCAAGGTACTCGACCGCGACTACAGCGTCGGTTGCCCGCCGGATCAGGCCGACAGCCTGCATGCCGCCGCCAAACTGCTGGATGCGCAGATGCGGGAGATCCAGGGCGGCAACAAAACCGTGAGCCTGGAACGCGTTGCAGTGCTGGCGGCGCTGAACATCGCGCACGACCTGCAGATTCTGAAGGACGGTCGTGCCAAATCCGATGCCGTCATCGGCCGCAATCTCGGCGACATGAACCGCAAACTGGACGATCTGTTCGACAGTCTTCCGCGCTGACCTCGCCATCACGCCTTCGCGCTATAATGGCATTGCGTCCTCTGCCGTGTTCGACAGCGTGCTCAACATTAGCCCTTGACCCATAAACACGACCCGGGAGTCGCTCGAACCGTCGGTGTGCATGTCCGCCCGAGTTGCGGAAAGCCTGAAGACGGCAAGGCGACACCCACTTGATCCTAGGGATCAAGGTCGTTGGCAGGCATCGGCATGGTGGAGGACTCCTTATTCCGGGACCGGGCATGCGCCAAGCACTGCGACAGCACCTCAAAGCCGAACGCCTGCGCATTGCGCCGACCGCGCGCATGGCCGCTGCCGAAGCGGTGGCCGTCAGCATCCTGGAACACCTGCCCGTCACCGGTGGTTATCTGGCCGGCTACTGGGCCACCGGCGGCGAGCTGCCCCTGCACGTGCTGCAGCTGCGCCTGCCGGCGAACTGGATCTGGTGTCTGCCGGTCGTGCTGCCCGAAAAAAAACTCGGCTTCGCGCCCTGGCGTGGCGGCGATGCGCTCGGCAACAACCGTTACGGCATCCCCGAGCCGATGTTCTCAGCTGATGCCTGCCTGAAACCGGAAGACCTGCACGCCGTGATTCTGCCGGTTCTGGGATTCACCGCCGACGGGCTTCGTCTGGGCATGGGCGGCGGTTACTACGACCGCAGCTTTGCCTTCCGCCAACATACACCGGTCCCGCCCTTGCTGATCGGTGCCGCCTATGCCAACCAGGAACTTGACGTACTGGACGCCCAGAATTGGGACGTCCGCTTGGATGCCGTGGCCACCGAACGCGGCTGGATCGACTGTACTTCCGAGGAAAATTCGTAATGCGCTATTGGCTGATGAAATCCGAACCCGATGCTTTTTCCATTGATGACCTGGCCAAGGTCGGGCAGGAGCCCTGGAGCGGCGTGCGTAATTACCAGGCGCGCAATTTCATGTGGAAGGACATGCGCGTCGGCGATGGCGTGTTCTTCTATCACTCCAACGCCAAGGTGCCCGGCATCGTCGGTCTGGCGAAAGTGGCCAGCGCGGCCTATCCGGATCCGACCCAGTTCGATCCGGATTCGGACTACTTCGATCCGAAAGCCACACCGGACAATCCGCGCTGGTTTCTGGTCAATGTCGCGTTCGAACGCCGGCTCAAACGCGAACTGAGCCTGGACGAACTGAAAACGCATACGCTGGCACTCGGCGATTTCGCCCTGCTCAACCGCGGCAACCGCCTGTCCATCGTGCCGGTCAGCAAAGCCCAATGGCAGACCATCCTCAAACTGGAAAAAACCAAATGACTCCCGAACAAGGCAAACAGGCTTCGGCCGAACGCGCCCTCGACTTCGTGCAGGATGGCAGCATCGTCGGTGTCGGCACCGGCTCGACGGTCGCTTACTTCATCCAGGGCCTCGGCCGCATCAAGCACCGCATCGAAGGCGCGGTCTCGAGCTCGGAACAGAGCACGAAACAGCTGAAGCAACTCGGCATTGCCGTACTCGATCTGAACGCCTCCGGTCCGCTCGGTCTGTATGTCGACGGTGCCGACGAATGCGATCCACATAACCGCCTGATCAAGGGCGGCGGTGCGGCCCTGACCCGCGAGAAAATCATCGCAGCGGCAAGCTCGCAGTTCATCTGCATCGTGGACCCGTCGAAACTGGTGCCGTTGCTCGGCCGCTTTCCGGTGCCGGTGGAAGTGATTCCGATGGCGCGCTCGCATGTCGCCCGTGAAATCGTCAAGCTCGGCGGCCAGCCGATCTGGCGCGAAGGCGTGGTCACCGACAACGGCAACTGGATTCTCGACGTGCACGGCTGGTCGATTACCGACCCGGTGAAACTGGAAAGCGATCTGAACGCCATTGTCGGCGTAGTCACCAACGGCCTGTTCGCGGCGCGACCGGCCGATCTGGTCATCGCCGGTGGCGAGGTCCGCGGATGAATTGACGCACCAATGAATTCGTCCGGCATTTAATAAAAAACCCGCCTTCCGGCGGGTTTTTCGTTTGCAGCGTGAAACCGATTAACGTTTCGAGAACTGGGTCGCGCGGCGGGCTTTGCGCAGACCGACTTTCTTACGTTCCACTTCACGGGCATCGCGGGTCATCAGGCCGGCTTTGCGCAGATCGGATTTCAGGGTGTCGTTGTATTCCACCAGTGCGCGGGCGATGCCCAGACGGATAGCGCCGGCCTGACCGGTGATGCCGCCGCCTTCGACCGTCACGTTGACGTCGAACTGCGCGGTGGTCTGGGTCAGTTCCAGCGGTTGACGGACGATCATGCGCGAGGTTTCGCGGCCGAAGAATTCGTCAATGGCGCGACCGTTGATCACGATGTTGCCCGAGCCCTTGCGCAGGAACACGCGGGCGGTGGAGGATTTGCGGCGACCGGTGCCGTAGTTTTGCTGAACAGCCATGATGATTTACCTGTAGTTCTTTCAGATGTCCAGCGCTTGCGGCTGCTGGGCGGTGTGGGGATGCTCGGAGCCTTTGTAGACTTTCAGCTTCTTGAACATGGCGCGTCCGAGCGGGTTCTTCGGCAGCATGCCCTTGACCGCGGTTTCAATCACGCGCTCCGGGTGGGCGGCCAGGGCCTGCGACAGGTTTTCCGACTTCATGTTGCCGATGTAACCGGTGAAACGGTAGTACATCTTGTCCTGAAGCTTCTTGCCCGTGACGGCGACTTTCTCGGCGTTGATCACGACGATGTAATCACCGGTGTCCACATGCGGGGTGAACACAGGTTTGTGCTTGCCGCGCAGGCGACGGGCGAGTTCCGAGGACAAACGACCGAGAGTCTTGCCGCTGGCATCTACGATGTACCAGTCTTGCTGAACGGTTTCGGGTTTGGCGCTGACGGTCATGGCTTTCATGACGGGCTCCAACAAAATCAAGTGAATAAGAAGCGGAATGATAACCCGAATTCCGGACCCGCGCAAGCCCTTGTGCGTCCCGTGTTAGGATTTGAGCCATGCTTCCCGTCCTGAAATCCCCGTCCCGTGCCGAGCTGGCCCGGCAGTGCGTGAAATGCGGTCTGTGCCTGCCGCACTGCCCGACTTACGCCTTGGCCGGCATGGAGGCGGAGTCGCCCCGCGGCCGTATCGCGCTGATGGCCGATTTGGCTGAAAATCCCGGTCAAACCGGCGATTTCAAGCACTTGAACGCCTGTTTGGGCTGCCGGCGCTGCGAGACCGCCTGCCCTGCCGATGTGTCCTATGAGCGGCTTCTGGTCGAAACCCGCGCGATACACCCCCCGGCGCTTGAGCGGCGGCAAAAGGCGGCGCTGTGGCTGATGGCGCATAAATCGCTGCTGAACGGCGTCTTGGATTTGTACCGCAGGGTTTTTCCCTTGCTTCCGTCATCCTGGCGTCTACTGCCCCGGCCGGCGCCAGCGTGCACTCCAGCGGCGGCGGCAGGCAGCCAGAATGCGATCTTCATCGGCTGTGTCGCGGACCGTTACGAGCAAAACGCGCGTATGGCATTCCTGCAGCTGTTGCAGACCGCGGGCGATGATGCGGCCCTCCCGGATGCCCAGGGCTGCTGCGGCCAAGCCGCCCGACATGCCGGTCAAGCCGGCCGCGCGGCAAGCCTTGCCGCCGCCAACCAAAGCGCATTCTCCGGCTACGCACGGGTGCTGGTTCTGGCCAGCGGATGCCGCAGTGCCTTGCAGGACAGCGTCGGCGTTCCGGTCATGGATGCCATGGCGTTTCTGGCCGAACGCGCGGAAAAGCTGCAGTTCCGCTCCGCCCAAGGCCGGCATGTGGCGTTGCATATTCCGTGCACGGCCGCGTTCCATGATTCGGCACAAGTGACACGCCTGCTGCTGTCACGGATTCCCGATCTGCAAGTCAGTGTTTTGCCGGATGCCGGTTGCTGTGGCGGCGCCGGTCTACATCAGTTCGGTAGCCCGGAACGTGCCGCCGCCCTGCGCGCGCCGGTTCTTGCGGCTATTCCGGAAACCGCGGAACTGCTGCTATCGGCCAATATCGGTTGCCGTCTGCATCTGTCCGGCGGCCGCGCGGTTCAGCACCCGCTCGAATTCATGGCACACTATCTGGCATGACTTTCCAACGCCACACCTCGCCGCTCGACCGCATTCTGGGTGAATTTCAGCACGCCCTGAACACCACCGCCGGCGTGGTCACCCGTTCGACCGATGGACCGGCGGCGCGCGCCAACCCGGCCGCCGACACCCGAGATCTGGAGATGTCTCCGGCACAAATACGGCACAGTGCCGGACTGATGCGCATCAACCATACCGGCGAAGTCTGTGCCCAAGCGCTGTATCTGGGTCAGGCACGGGTGGCCGAAAGTTCGGAGACGCGCGTGCAACTGCTGCACGCCGCCGATGAAGAAGCCGATCATCTGGCCTGGTGCGATGCCCGCCTGAAAGAACTCGACAGCCGCCCCAGCCTGCTCAATCCAATCTGGTATCTGGGCAGCTATGCCATCGGACTCGGCGCCGGCCTGAAGGGCGATGGCTGGAATCTGGGCTTCGTGTCGGAAACCGAACGCCAGGTGGAAGCCCATCTGGCCGAGCATCTGGACACCCTGCCGCCGGAAGACCTGCGTAGCCGCGCCATTCTGGCGGTGATGAAGGATGATGAAATCCGCCATGCCGAACACGCGGAACACCACGGCGCGCGCAAATTGCCGCCGCCCATACCGGCATTGATGGCCCTATCATCGCGGCTCATGAAAGCCGTTGCCTACCGGCTCTGAAAACGGAAACCCCCGTAATCGCGGGGATTTCTCAGGAAAGCGAGACCGGTTTCAGTCGGCCAGATTGCGGCCATGGTAGAGCTCTTCGATTTCACGGCGGACCTGCAGTTCGATGCGCTGGCGGTCCTTGAAACTGAGGCTCTTGGCCTTGCCTTCAAACAGGTAGGTGTCGAGGTCGAACTCCTTGACGTGCATCTTGGTGTGGAACAGGTTTTCCTGGTACACGTTGACGTCCATCATCTCGTAATGCGCCTTGATGTCCTTGGTCAGGAAATCCTGGATGGAATTGATCTTGTGGTCGATGTAGTGCTTCTTGCCCTTGATGTCGCGGGTGAAGCCGCGCACGCGGTAGTCGGTGACCACGATGTCGGAATCGAAGCTCTCGATCAGGTAATTGAGCGCCTTCAGGGGCGAAATCACGCCGCAGGTGGCCACGTCGATGTCGGCACGGAAGGTCGCGATGCCGTTGTGCGGATGCGTTTCCGGATAGGTGTGGACGGTGATGTGCGACTTGTCCAGATGCGCCACCACGGCATCCGAAATTAGTTCCTTGCCGGCAGCCTTCTTGTCGATGACCGGCTCTTCGGAAATGAGGATGGTCACCGAGGCGCCCTGCGGATCATAATCCTGACGCGCCACGTTGAGGATGTTGGCGCCGATGATGTTGGCCACTTCGGTCAGGATCTGGGTCAGGCGCTGGGCGTTGTAGACCTCATCGATATACTCGATGTACCGCTGACGCTGGTCTTCCGACGCGGCGTAGCAGATGTCGTAGATATTGAAACTCAAGGATTTCGTCAGATTGTTGAATCCTTGCAGGCGTAACCGGGGCAGTGGCTTGACCAACGCAGTATTCCTTGGATATGAGTGGCGGTGAGGCGCAATTATCGGACATCTATCCCCAAATGCAAGCATTTTTTCCGCGGAAAGTCCCATGGGTCTTGAGCTGAACAGCCATCTGGGAGTATTCTGGTGCCAGCAATCGGCATTTCGGGCGCCCCATGACCGACCTCAACACAACCGCCTTAACAGCTCCTTTCGAACCGGTGAAAACCGAACTGGCGATGGATGATGTCGCACTGAGTGCCTTTCTGAGCCATACCCATAAACACCGCTATCCGGCGAAAACCGATGTTTTCCGTCCCGGTGACCCGGCCAGCACGCTCTTTTACGTCATCAGCGGCTCCCTGACCATCAACACCTAAGAGCCGGATGGCCGCGAACTGGTGCTGGGCTACGTCAACCCCGGCGAGTTCATCGGCGAAATGGGTCTGTTCTTCAAAGTCCATCAGCGTGAAGTCGTGTTGCGCACCAAGGGCCCCTGCGAACTGGCCGAGATCGGCTATGACCTCCTGCGCTATCTGTTCAGCCACCAGCTTTTCCAGGAAGGGCCGAAAATCATGTTCGCCATCGGCGCGCAGATTTCCAAGCGCCTGCTGGAAACCAGCCGCAAGGCCAGCCGTCTGGCGCACTTGGATGTCGCCAACCGCATTCTGCGTACCCTGCATGATCTCAGCCGCGAACCGGATGCCATCCGGCACCCTGACGGCATGCAACTCAAGGTATCCCGTCAGGAACTGGCTCGCATCACCGGTTGCTCGCGTGAAATGGCGGGTCGCGTCCTCAAGCAGCTGCAGCAGAAGAACCTGCTGACCGCGCGCGGCAAAACCGTCATCCTGTTCGGCAGCCGCTAGGCGAACAGACGCCGCAACTCCGCGCCCGGATCCCCGGCACGCATCATCGCCTCGCCGACCAGAAAGACATCGACGCCATTGCCGCGCATCCGCGCGACGTCATCGCGGCTCAGGATGCCGCTTTCGGTGACTACCATGCGGTCGGGCGGAACGGCGCTCTTGAGTACCAGCGTAGTCTGCAAATCCACTTCGAAAGTGCGCAGGTTGCGGTTGTTGATGCCGATCAGCGGTGAATCGGCCTGCAGGGAACGCACCATTTCATCGGCATCATGCACTTCCAGCAGCACATCCATCTGCAGCATGCGGGCCAGGCCGGCATAGCTCTGCAGCTGCGCATCGGTCAATGCCGCGGCGATCAGCAGGATGCAGTCGGCGCCGAGGACGCGTGATTCGTAGATCTGGTATTCATCGACGATGAAATCCTTACGCAATACCGGCAACATGCAGACCTCCCGCGCCTGCCGCAGATAGATGTCGCTGCCCTGGAAGAAATCAACATCGGTCAGCACTGAAAGACAGGCGGCACCGGCGTCGGCATAGCTGCGGGCGATTGCCTCCGGATCGAACTGCGCGCGGATGACACCCTTGCTCGGGCTGGCCTTCTTGATTTCGGCGATGACCGCCGGCAAACCGGCATCCCGCTTGGCCTGCAATGCGGCGGTGAACCCGCGTGGCTCCGGCATGTCATTGCAGCGCGCAATCAGCTGCGCCTGCGTGGCGTATCTGCGCCGCAGCGCGACTTCCTCGTGTTTGCGGGCCAGGATGCGCTGCAGGATATCGGCCATCAGCGGCCGCCCAAGGTCCGGGTCGCGTCGATGAACTGGCGCATTTTGGCGGATGCGGCGCCCGAATGCATGACTGCACGGGCTTTCTCGATGCCATCGGGAATGTTCTTGGCCTGTCCGGAAACATACAGGGCGGCGCCGGCGTTGAGCGCCACAATGTCATGCGCCACACCGGCTTCGGCCGCGAAGGCGGCTTCCAGCATGGTTTTGGATTCGACCGCATTTTCGACCCTCAGATTGCGCGTGGAGGCCATCGCCAATCCGAAGTCTTCGGGATGGATTTCATACTCGCGTATCTGACCGCCGCGCAGCTCGCCGACCAGCGTCGCCGCACCCAGGGAGATTTCATCGAGCCCGTCGCGGCCGTATACCACCAGCGCACGTTCGGCACCAAGACGCTGCAGCACGCGGATCTGGATGCCGACCAGATCGGGGTGGAACACGCCCATCAGCACATTCGGCGCATTGGCCGGATTGGTCAGCGGACCGAGGATGTTGAAGATGGTACGCACGCCCATCTCGCGGCGCACTGCCGCCACATGCTTCATGGCCGGATGGTGGTTGGGCGCGAACATGAAACCGATGCCGGTGCGGTTCAGGCACTGGCCCACCTGCTCCGGGGTCAGTTCGATGTCGGCACCGAGGGCTTCCAGTACATCGGCACTGCCGGATTTGGAGGACACGCTGCGGTTGCCGTGCTTGGCGATCTGGGCGCCGGCCGCAGCAGCCACGAACATCGCGGCCGTGGAAATGTTGAAAGTGTGCGCGCCGTCGCCGCCGGTACCGACGATGTCGACTAGACCGACGCCAGGCGGGGTCGGCACCTTGACCGCGAACTCGCGCATGACCTGGGCCGCACCGGTGATTTCGCCGATGGTTTCCTTTTTCACCCGCAGACCGGTCAGGATGGCGGCGGTCATCACATCGGACACTTCGCCGCGCATGATCAGGCGCATCAAGGCGACCATCTCGTCATGGAAGATCTCGCGGTGATCGATGATGCGTTGCAGGGCTTCTTGCGGATTCATGCGCGCGCCTCCGGGGCATGCTGCTGCAGGAAATTGCGCAGCATGGCGTGTCCGTGTTGGGTCAGGATGGATTCGGGATGGAACTGCACACCCTCGACCGGCAGGGTCCGGTGGCGCAGCCCCATGATCTCGTCAAGGCTGCCATCCGGGTTCTCGGTCCAGGCGGTGGCCTCCAGGCAATCCGGCAGGGTTGCATGTTCGACCACCAGCGAGTGGTAACGGGTGGCTTCGAACGGCGATGGCAGACCAGCGAAGACACCTGTGCCCTTATGGTGGATCATCGAGGTTTTGCCATGCATGATGGTTTTGGCACGAATCACGCTACCGCCGAAGGCCTGGCCAATGCTTTGATGTCCCAGACAAACGCCGAAAATCGGAACCCGACCGGCCAGCTGCTCGAGCACCGGAACGCAGATTCCGGCCTCGTTCGGCGTACAGGGCCCGGGCGAGAGCACGATGTAGTCGGGTTGCAAAGCCGCGGTCTGCTCGACGGTGAGCGCGTCGTTGCGGATAACATCCACGACCTGACCCAACTCGGCGAAGTAATGCACCAGATTGTAGGTGAAGCTGTCGTAGTTGTCGATCATCAAAAGCATGGCGGGGCATTCCTATTCCGGCTTCGTATTATCGCATGCCGGAGTGATGTTGCCGTATTCAATACACCGCCAGACTCCGGACATCCGGATGCAAGGCTTGCAGTCTGCTGCGCCCACCCAGAAAGCCGAGTTCGACCAGAAAACTGAACCCAGCCACTTCGGCGCCGGCGTCGCGGATCAATTGGGCAGCCGCTTCTGCCGAACCGCCGGTGGCCAACAGATCGTCATGGATCAGCACGCGCTGGCCCGGACTCACCGCATCGCGGTGCATTTCGATGGTGGCGTGGCCATATTCCAGTTCGTAACTGTGACTGATTTTCTCGGCCGGCAGCTTGCCGGCCTTGCGGATCATCACGAACGGTTTGCCCAGACGCAGCGCCAAGGCATTGCCGAACAGGAAGCCGCGGCTTTCGATGCCGGCGACGGCATCCAACGCAGCAGCTGCATAAGTCTCGACCAGGGCATCCAGCACCTGATTGGCCAGCGCCGGATGCAGCAGCAGGGTGGTCACATCCTTGAACAGGATGCCTTCCTTGGGGAAATCGGGCACATCGCGGATGGCGGCCTTGATGCGAGATTCGATCGTCATGGCTTACTTGGCCGCGATCAGATACACCACGTACACGTCTTTGCTGACCATGATCTGGCCCTCTTCCAACGTGTCACCCAAAGGCGGCGGCGGTGCGGCGGCCGCATCCATGCTGCGGTACATGGCCTTGGCCTCGAAACCGATGCTCGGCGCGTCCTGCGAGATGGAATGGATGCCGATGATTTTCAGGCCAAATTTGCCGAGCAGGGTTTCCGCCTGTTTCTTCACATCCACCACGGCGGCATCCAGCAGTTCGGCTTCCACTGCTTTCTGGCTGCTGAGCGACGGCGAAATGCCGCTGACGCGGATTTCTTCGCCGGCCGGCACCTGCGCCAGAAATTTCTGCAGGCTTTTCTTGTCGTTGAATTTCGCCGAGATGTTGCGGGTCACCTGATTGCCGGTAAACACGTTGCGCTGCGTGGTGTTGTCATAGCGGTACTCGGGATTGATGCTGATGTTGGTGGCGGTAATCTGCGCCGGCTTCAGGCCGGCGGCCTTCAGATTGCCGACGATTTCACCGGTTTTCTGCTCGACCACCGCGCTGGCTTCCGAGGTCGATAGACTGGACTTCTGCACGGTAATGCCGACCTCGAAGCGGTCCGGCGCCAGACTGCGTTCGGCATGACCACGCACCACTACATAGGGCGATGCCGGAAGCGATTGCGCGGCAAGCGTGCCGGCGAACATCAGAGCGGACAACACACAGACCAATCGGATTTTCATAGATACTCCTGGTTGATTACAGCCCCTGTGCCGCCTGCTGTACGGCGCGGAACAGGGCGCGGCCTTTGTTCATGGTTTCCTGCCACTCCATAGCCGGCTGCGAATCGTAAACGATGCCGGCACCGGCCTGCACATGCAGCATGCCGTCCATAATTACTGCGGTTCGGATGGCGATGGCGGTGTCGGTGTCACCCCACCAGTTGATGTAACCCACTGCGCCGGAGTAGATGTGGCGCTTGTGCGGTTCCAGTTCCTGGATGATTTCCAGCGCACGGATTTTCGGCGCACCGCTGACCGTGCCGGCCGGGAAGGTGGCGCGGAAGATGTCGGCAAAGCCGAGCCCGTCTTTCAATCGGCCCTGCACTTCCGAAACGATGTGCATCACATGCGAATAGCGCTCGATCACGAAACGCTGCGGCACGGTCACCGAATTCGGTTCGGCCACGCGGCCGACGTCATTACGACCCAGATCAATCAGCATCAGGTGCTCGGCGCATTCCTTGGCATCGTTCAGCAGTTCGGTTTCCAGCGCAGCATCGTGCTCGGCATCGGCGCCGCGCGGACGGGTGCCGGCGATGGGGCGCACGGTGACCCGGCCATTCTTGGCACGCACCAGGATTTCCGGCGAAGATCCGACCACCTGATAGCCGCCGAAATCCAGGAAGTACATGTAAGGCGAGGGATTCAATGCCCGCAATGCGCGGTAGACATCGACAGGCCGCGCTTTGAACGGAATGCTCATGCGCTGGCTCAGCACCACCTGGAAAGCGTCCCCGGCGCGGATATAATCCTTGGCCTTGGCCACCGCAGCAGTGAATTCCGGTTCGGAGAATCCGGAGACGAAATCGGATTCATCCAGCAATGACGGATGCAGCACATCCGGGTAACTGCGCCCGGAATGGCGAAGACGGTACACCAGCTCATCCAGCCGACGCTGGGCTTTGGCGAAGGCCTGCGGCTCGGACGGATCGGCATGTACGATCAGATACAGTCGGCCTTTCAGATTGTCGAACACCGCCACTTCCTCGCTGAGCAGCAAGAGTGCGTCCGGCACCGGCAACGCATCGGGCTTGTGCGAGGCCGCCAGCTTGGGCTCGATCCAGGCAATGGTTTCGAATCCGAAGTAGCCGACCAAACCACCACTGAAATCCGGCAGCTGCGGCAGTTTCGGAACACGATACCGTTCACGCAATTCATCCACCTTCGCCAGCGGATCGACCAAGGTTTCGGATGCGACGGTCACGCCGCAATCCTGTTCTTCGAACTGGTGGCCGCGGAACACGAAGCTGCGCCGCGCAGGCAGACCGATGATGGAATAGCGTCCCCAGGTTTCACCGCCCTCAACCGATTCGAACAGATAGGTGTTCGGGCCGTCGGCCAATTTGAGATAGACCGACAGCGGGGTATCGAGGTCGGACAGCACCTCGCGCACGACCGGAATGCGGTTGTAGCCCGCGGATACCGCCCGGTCGAATTCGGCCTGATCGGTCATAGGGCTTTGGCGATCTCGTCGCGCATGCGCCGGATGGTCTCGGCGTAATCGGTGGCCCCGAAAATGGCCGATCCAGCCACAAAGGCATCGGCGCCGGCTTCAGCCACGGCACCGATGTTGTCGATCTTGATGCCGCCGTCCACTTCCAAGCGGATCAGACGGCCGGTTTCGCGGATGCGTTCGCGCACCAAGCGGATCTTATCGAGCGCCTGCGGAATGAAGCTCTGACCGCCGAAGCCGGGATTGACCGACATGATCAGCACCAGATCGAGCTTGTCGAGCACGTGGTCGAGGACGTTCAGCGGCGTGGCCGGATTCAGCACCAGACCGGCCTGGCAACCGCTGTCGTGGATCAGGCCGATGGTGCGATCGACATGCTCGGAAGCCTCCGGGTGAAAACTGATCAGGCTGGCGCCGGCCTTGGCGAAGTCGGGGATGATGCGGTCGACCGGCTTGACCATCAGATGCACATCGATCGGCGCGGTTACGCCGTGTTTGCGCAGAGCTTCACAGACCAGCGGGCCGATGGTGAGATTGGGCACATAGTGGTTGTCCATCACGTCGAAATGCACCCAATCGGCACCGGCGGCGAGCACGGCATCGACTTCCTCGCCGAGCTTGGCGAAATTGGCGGACAGGATGGACGGAGCGATGATCGGTTTCATGGCGGGCCTCAGGGTTGTTGCCGGCGTTTGCGGATTTCTTCATAAGCCGCATTGATGTCGCGTGCGCGGCGTTCGGCCAGCTCCTTGATTTCAGGAGCGGCATTGGCGACTTTATCGGGGTGGTATTCGGACATCCGGCGCCGGTAGGCGGCATCGATGGCCTCCATGTCGGCGCTTTCATCGACATCCAGCACCGCATACGGATTCTCGGCGTTACCGGAAGGCGGAACATCAGACGTGCGTTTGCCGTAAAATGCGCCCTTGTCATACAAGTGACCGATGACGATTCCGATGATGATGAACACCGGTCGGCGCAGCAACAGGCCGATCAGGCCACCGATGATCTTGCCTTTCCATTTTGACCATGCATTCATTTGCGGCATCCGGGTTGGTTGGCATACCAGGCGGCCAGACTGGAAATGTCTTTCGGCTGCAGGGTATTGGCGATGCTGTTCATTACCGGGTGTTTGCGGCTGCCGCTGCGGTACGCGTTCAGTGCCGTGACCAGGTAGGCTTCATGCTGGCAGCGCAGGATGGGATTGGCCGCAATCCGGCTTTGGCCGTCGGCGCCATGACAGGCGGTGCACTGGCCGGATTTCGGCGGGGCCTTGCTTTGGCCGGCCGCCCATGGGCTGAATGCGAGCAGGAGTAGGAAAAGGACGCGGGACATGCCGGTATTCTAGCAGTCGGCACGCCCGCTTAGCGGTACAATAATGAAAGTCCGCGTTCATTCCAAGGTACCCCGTGGCCACCACCCTGCACACCTCCGATCTCGACCTGCCCCTGCTGCACCGCGGCAAGGTCCGTGACGTCTATGGCCTGCCCGGCAACCGCCTGCTGATGGTCGCCTCCGACCGTTTATCCGCTTTTGATGTGGTTCTGCCCGACCCGATTCCCGGCAAAGGTGAAATGCTCTGCCAGATTTCCAACTTCTGGTTCGGCAAAACCGCGCACCTGTGCCCCAACCACCTGACACACGAACCGGTGGCCTCGGTGTTGCCGGCGGGCGTGCAAGCTGCGCTGTACACCAAGCGTTCGGTGGTCGCCAAGAAATTGAAAGCCCTGCCGGTGGAAGCCATCGCCCGCGGCTACATCATCGGATCGGGCTGGAAGGACTATCAGGCCAATGGCGCCATCTGCGGCATCCGCCTTCCGACCGGGTTGCGTCAGGCCGAACAACTGCCGGAGCCG
Organism: Lysobacteraceae bacterium; assembly: GCA_021299355.1. Lineage (GTDB taxonomy): Bacteria > Pseudomonadota > Gammaproteobacteria > Xanthomonadales > Xanthomonadaceae > Arenimonas. Next base: position 20,105 of record JAJTGG010000023.1, on the reverse strand, counting down.
ATTTTCACGCCCAGCACCAAAGCGGCGGTCGGCGACCACGACGAGAACGTCGGCTTCGATGTGGTGGTGGATAAAATCGGCGCCGAGCTGGCCGAGCAGATCCGTGCCAAAACCCTCGAAATTTACGCCTTCGCGGCCCGTTACGCACGCGAGCGCGGCATCATCATCGCCGACACCAAGCTGGAATTCGGTCTGGATGAAAACGGCGTGCTGCACGTGATGGATGAAATGCTGACCCCGGATTCCTCGCGTTTCTGGCCGGCAGATACCTACCAAGTGGGCGTCAGCCCGCCCAGCTACGACAAACAGTACGTGCGCGACTACCTGGAAACCCTGGACTGGAACAAGACCGCGCCCGGCCCGCACGTGCCGGCCGAGATCATCGCCGCCACCCGCGGCAAATACGCCGAAGCCCTGCTTCGCCTTGCCGATATCACCGTGGAGTAAGCCCATGCGCCGCATCGACGAACTGCTGACGAATTATTCGAACGACCACCAGAACCCCGCCAACCAGCGCATGCATCTGATCTGCGTACCGTTGATCGTGTGGACGGTCACCGCCATGCTCTGGTGCATTCCGGTTCCGGAGAGCCTGCTCAAGCCGGGTTTCTGGTTCGCCTTCGCACTGTTTTTCACCTGGATGTACTACTGGAAACTTTCCAAATCGCTGGCCCTGGGTAGCCTGCTCGGTTTCGTCGCTTTCGGTTTCATCAATTATGCGCTGGCCGCCCGCTTCGGCATCGATGGTCTGCTCAAAATCACCATCGGCGTATTCATCGTGGCCTGGTTCGGTCAGTTCATCGGCCACAAATGGGAAGGCAAACGCCCGAGCTTCTTCACCGACCTGGTCTACCTGCTGGTCGGTCCGCTGTGGACACTGAGCAAGCTGTACAAGAAGACCGGCATTGCCATCTGAAAGCGGCCGCCTCAGCGGCCGTGAACTCGGCCTGGTCGCGCTGATCTGTTTGGCCTGGGCCGGCAACTTCATCACTTCGAAACTGGCCTTGCAGGATTTTCCGCCGTTCCTGTTCACTGCGCTTCGCCTGCTGTTGCTGACTTTGCTGATCGGCGCCTTCCTGAAACTGCCGCCACGCACGGTCTGGCCGCGACTGCTGGCGGTGGCGCTGTTCAACGGCGTGCTGCATTTCGCGTTCAGCTTCTGGTCGCTCAAGCTCTCGCACAACATCGCCTCACCGGCGATCGTGATGCAAAGCTATGTGCCGATGGTGGCTCTGCTCGCCTGGTGGCTGCTCGGAGAAAAATTCCACTGGCGCACCGGCAGCGCCATCGCGGTCAGCTTTCTGGGTGTTCTGGTACTCGGCTTCGATGCGGCCATGCTGGCCGATCCGCTGCCGCTGGGGCTGATGCTGGTATCAGCCCTGTTCATCGCGCTTGGCACCATCGCCATGCGCGGCCTGCAGATGGACCTGATCCAGCAGCAGGGTTGGACCGCCGCCATCGGCCTGATTCCGATCTGGCTGATAAGCGTACTGGTGGAAGGCAACCCGTTGGCACATATCCAAAACGCCGGCATGCAGGCCTGGATCGGCGTGTTCTACGCCGCGCTGATCGCGTCACTGGTTGGGCATGGTCTGTTCTTTGTTTTGATCAAGCGTCATCCAGTGGCGATGATTACGCCCTATCTTCTGACCGCACCGCTGCTGGCAGCCATCCTCGGTGTCGTCTTGCTGGGTGACCATGTCGGCATCCGGGTCTGGATCGGCGGCGCAATGGTGCTGTCGGGCGTGTTCGACGTGGCCCTCCGAAATCTGCAGAAAGCAAAACCGGAACCGCCGGTGGCGGCGGACTTGGTTTAATCACTTAAAGAAAAGGGCCCTTGCGGACCCTTTCGATTACAGATGCGCCACCCAGTTGTCCTGCTCTTTGGGACGCAGCAGCCAGCGGCAAAGCGCCGGTAGGAACACGATTGCGGCGATCATGTTGACCACGAACATGAATGTCAGCATCACGCCCATATCAGCCTGGAACTTCAGATCGGAGAAGATCCACATGGCCACGCCCACCGCCAGCGTCAATGCGGTATAGAAAATCGCGATGCCGGTAGTCTTTAGCGCGATGAAGTAACTTTCCGAGAGCGTCTTGCCCTGATTCAGGGCCTCGCGCATTCGCGCAAAGATGTAGATGCCATAGTCGACGCCGATGCCGACGCCGAGCGCGACCACGGTCAAGGTGTTCACCTTCATGCCGATGCCGAGCTCGACCATCAGGCTGTGACCGAGTTCGGTCACCAGCATAAGCGGCAAGGTCACGCACAGGGCAGAACGCCAGCTTTTGAAACTGACCCAGCACATCACGAACACCGCGCCGTAAAGCAGCCAGAGAATCAGGTGCTCTTTCTCGCGCACGGTGTCGTTGGTCGCGGCCTGCACGCCAAGCGGCCCGGTGGCCAGACGGAAATTGACCTGATCGGTGGTGTACTCCTCGCCGCTTTCCTGAGCCTTGGCCATGGCGGCATCGCGCTTCTTGGCGAAACCTTCCTCATAGGCTTTGTTCTCGGTACGGAATTTCTTGGTTTCGGCGACCACGCGGTCGATGGTGGTCGATTTGTGGTCTTTGGTGAACACCGTTACCGGAATCGCGGAACAGTCGGCGTTGAGCAGACCCGAATCGGTTTCGAAGCTCTGCGTTGATTGGCGCAGGGTATCGGGATCGCGCGGCAGCACTTTCCAGCGCGGCGAACCGTCATTCCAGCCGGCATTGACCTGTTTGGCCGCCATCGGCAGGGTGATGACCTGTTCAACACCTTCGACATTGGCCATGTGCCAGGCGAAGCGGTCGATGGTTTCCATGGCCTTGTAGCTGGTGGTACAGGCAGAAGGACCGGCTTCAACGATGATGTTCATGGTATCCACGCCGAGCGCAAAACGGGAGCTGATCAGACGCGCATCCTGGTTGTAGCGGGCTTCCGGCCGCAGCTCGGCCACGCCCTGCTGGGCATCGCCGATCATCACCTTGTTGCCCTGCCACCACGCGGCAGCCCAGACTACGGCACCGATGGCCAGCACGGTTGCAGCTGCTTTCGGGCGTGACAGCTTGGACAGCGCGGCCCAGATCTTGTCGAATTGGGTCAGCTGGCGCAGGCGGAATTCCCGTTTCTTGTCGAGATTGCGCAGGCGGGTATAACTGAGCAGAATCGGCAGCAGCACCAGATCGGTCAGGATGGTCAGCGCCACGCCGACGGTGGCGGTGATGGCCAATTCGCGGATCATCTGGATCGGAATCACCATGATCGCACCGAAACCGATGCAGCCGGCCAACAGCGCCACGGTGCCCGGAACCAACAGTGCCTTGAAGCTGCGGTGCGCCGCGGTCAGCGGATCGACAGCATGCGCCGCGCGTGCGCGCAGCTCGTCAACGGTGCCCTCTTCCAGACCGCCAAAGAAAATCTCGCCGCGGAATCGGTTGATCATCTGTTCGCCGTGACTGACCGCGATGGCGAAAATCAGGAACGGCGTCAGCATATTCATCGGATCGATGCCGAAGCCCATCAGCTTCAGTGCGCCCAGCATCCAGACCACCGAAACCAACGCGGCCAGCACGGTCAGCGAGGCCAGTTTGGCCGAGCTGGAATACAGGAACAGCAGAATCCAGGTGAACGCGATGGTGATCAGGAAGAATTTGATGACGCTCATCGCACCATCGGAGATGTCGCCCACCATTTTGGCGAAGCCGATGATGTGCACACTGGTGTTGTCGTTCTCGTACTTGTTGCGGATCGCTTCCAGCTGTTTGGCGACTTTCTGGTAATCGAGCTTATTGACGTCGCTTTCCGGAATCAGGTCGGCCCAGACCATGGCGCCAGAGTAATCCTTGGCGACCAGACGGCCGATGATGCCGGCCTTGACGATGTTGCCCTTGATTTTCTCGAACTGCTCGGGCGTGGCGTCGAAGCCTTCCAGATTCGGGGTGAAGTCCTGCGGAATGACATTGCCGCCGGACAGCCCGTCTTCGACGACTTCGATGAAGCGCACGTTCGGGGTAAACAGCGAACGTGCCTTGGCATCGTCGGTGGCATCCAGGTTGATGACATCGTTGGTGATGTTTTCCAGAGTGGCCATGTACTCTTTCGAGAACATATTGCCATCCTTGGCCATGACCGCAATCAGAACGCGGTTGGCACCGCCGAAATCGGCCTGGTAGTCGGTGAAGGTGCGCATGTATTCATGCTGCAGCGGCACCTGCTTGTTGAAGCCGGCATCCACCTTCAGTTGGCTGGCGAAGAAGGCCATGGCCACGGTAACCAGCGCGAATACGGCCAGCACAAGGGCGCGGTTTCCGAAAATGATGCGTTCGGCGAGTTGATCGAATTTACTCATGACTGCGGCCTCACTGAACGTTGCTGTTGACGGCGCCCAGATCGGACGCCAGCAGATAACCGGCATCGGTGGCCACTGCCGCGGACAGCGCCGGGGTCTGGCCGGTGCCGAGCTGGATGTGTTTGGCAGTGAACGCCTCCTCGCCAGCGCGGCGGGCCAGCAGGGTGCCATTGCTGCCGGCCAGTACAACCGTGCCATCGGCACCGACCGTGCCGCCGATCAAGCTGATGTCGGTGCTGCTTTCGATCTTACGCCAGCTGCCGCCGCCGTTGTCGCTTTGATAGACGTTGCCGCGCAGACCAAAAGCCAATACGCGCTCACCGCCAAGACTCAGCAGACCGAACATCGAACCGGCATAAGGCAGGCGCACTTTGCTCCAGCTGGCGCCGCCATCGGCGGAACGGAAGCCGGCACCGCGCTCGCCCATGACCAGCAAGGTGCCGCCATCGGTGCGCACGATTGCATTCAGATGCGGATCGGATTCAGCGCCGAGTTCGAGTGCGCTGTCGTCGAAGGTGCCGGTATCACTGGCGGTCATGTCGACGGCCGTTGCGGGCGCATTGCCGCCGATCGACAATGCGGTCCAGGTGGTTCCGGCGTCCTCGGTTTTCAGCAAAAGACTGTAAGCACCGACGGCATAGCCCTCGGTCGGGCTGGTGAACAGGGTGTCGAGCACCGGCGAGCCGTTGGTCAGTTCCTGGCTGTCCGGCGACCACGGCTGGGCACGCTGGCGTTGCCAGGTCCGGCCGGAGTCGGAAGAGAAAAGAATGACACCGTCATGGCCGGCAGCCCACACCGACGCGCCTTGCGCGGAAACGGTGGTGAGCGTGGAACGGGTCGGCACGCTGGCCTGTTTCCAATTTTTGCCATCGGCAGAAAGCAGCACATGGCCACGCTCGCCGACGGCGACGAAGCCAGTATCGGTACGCGCGATATCCAACAGCAGGCTGCTGGACGCTTTGGGAAGGATTTCGGAATCGCTGACCGACGGATCGTCTTTGGCGATGTCCAGGGACAGGGCGATGAACGGCACCGTCAATAATGCAATGGCGCCCACAAGGCGCCAGGATGTTTTCGGCCGATTAGCCATAGAGATCTCCCGAATGGGATTGGGCACAAAGAAAGCCGCGCCCGAAGGCGCGGCTTGGTTGAATCAACGCACGCCTTCGTTGCGGAGGTTCTGTGGGGTGTAATCGCTCGGGCCACTTTTAAAGCCGAAGTTGAACGGCTTGTCTTCGTTGTCGAGCAGACCGGCGATGTAACGTCCGGACTTCAGGTCGTGATGGGTTTCGACCGTGGCCCAGAACACCGGCACTTCGTAGTAGTTGATGCTGTCGGCCTGCGAGAAGCGCCACAGTTTGCCCTGACCGTCGTAATGATCGACCAGAAGGATCTGCCAGCTGTCTTCGTCCACATAGAAGGTACGGCGCGAATTGATGTGGCGTTGGCCAGCTTTCAGCGTGGCATCGACCACCCAGACGCGGTGCAGCTCATAGCGCAAGTAATCCGGATTCAGATGGTTCGGACGGATCAGATCCTTGACCTTGGTGCTACCGCTGTGGGCCTTGTAGGAGTTGTACGGCACGTACATTTCCTGCTTGCCGACCAGTTTCCAATTGAAGCGGTCCATCGCGCCGTTGAACATGTCGGTCATGTCGTTGGTGCGCAGACCGTCGGTGGCGGTACCCGGATTGTCGTAAGCCACGTTCGGAGCCAAACGGACACGGCGCTGACCGGGGTTGTAGACCCAGGCTTTGCGGGGTGAAGCCACCGAGTTCAGGCTTTCATGCACCAGCAGCACCTGACCTGCCAGACGCGCGGGACCCAGTACTTCCTGTTTGAAGTACAGCAGGATGCTGTTGATGTTTTCGGTGGTGTTGCCCGGCATGTAATACAGACCCAGACCGTCTTCACGCAGACGGGTCAGGGTGAATGCACCCGAAGCTGAAGGGGCCGCCTGATTGGCAAAACGGGAGAACGAGGTGCCTTTGTATTTCAGCTTGTGATTCCAGATGACTTCATAGCCGTTCTGCGGAATCGGGAACGGAATGCCCTCGGCGCAGTTCTTGACGCCTTCACCGCCGGCGACGAGTTCACACTGCGTGGCGTTACGATTGGTGAAATCGTAGGTGCGTTGGGGCGCGGAAGCCGAACGACGGGTCGGATACACGTTCATCTTGAAGGTTTTGTACTTCGCGAACATGGCTTCCTGGCCCGGAGTCAGTTTGCCGGCGTACTGCTTGTAGTTAGCCGGAGTAATGCTGAACTCGACCTTGTCGCCGGCGAACGGATCCGGATGGAACATCCCGGCTTTATAGCCCGACGGCGGCCTGGTGATGCCACCGGTCCATGCCGGAATCGCGCCGCCGTTGCCGGCTGTTTCGCCACCCATCGGCGTCAGCGAACCACCGAGCTGCGACGCCTTATCGGCGCCGACTTTGGCGTGGGCCACCGAAGCCAGGGCGAGACCGGCGCTGATCATTACGGCCAGCGCCAATTTGTTTTTATGTGTTGCAGTCATTCAGAATCCCTCCCAGGAGTGTTAGAACGAATATTTCACGGAGAACGAGTAGAAGTCGCGGTCATAGATCTGGTTCAGCTCGCCACCACCGTTGAAACCGGTGTAGCTCAGATCAAACACCCATTGTTGCAGGTAGTTGGCTTCCACGCCGACCGTGATGGATTTGCGGCCTTCCAGGAAGTTGCCGCCCGGTCCGGGGGTGATGCCTTTGACGTCGTGGTTGAACGCGATGCGCGGCGACAGGGTAACCGGCGAGCCGAACACGCTGTTGTAATCGGCACGCGCGGCCAAACGATAGCCCCACGAGAAGTTGGTCGGGAAGCCGCCCACTTGGGTCAGCGGATTGCGCAGACAGCCCGACGACAGCGCGCTGCCTGGCAGGCCGGCCAGAACATCGCCGACATCACAACCGCCACCGGTATCGGTACCTTCGCCTTCATAACGCATGACCGATTTTTCGGGCAGATTACCACCGAGTTCACCGACCAGGGCAATCTGTTCGGCACCGAGCACCGAGCTGAATGCTTTGGTAAAGGTCATCTGCAACTGGGTCACTTCATGTTCACGCCAGCCTTTTACATAAGCGCCCGGGGCAACCGAGGTGCAACCCGGCAACAACTGGCTGCAGAAAAAAGCGGCTTTCGGCGCGCCACTGGCAGCCAAAGCCTGGTTGATCGGGCTCAGGCCGGCGAACAGCACTTCCACGTCATCGAGCTGCAACGGCATATTCGGACGATAGCTGACCTCGCCCTGCCAAGCCACGCCACCCGGCAGGGTGGTATTGAAGCTGACGCCGAACAGGTGGATGTCTTCGGGGTATTCAACGATCAGCGCAGCCGAGTTGGCGGCCGGAGCCGGCAGGATGACATTAGCAGCACGACCCGACAACAACGGCAGGCGGCTGTGGTAGTTCATGGCGTAGAAACCGAATTCGGTCTGGTTCAGAGCTTCGGCATACCAGCGCAGGGCCAAGCCGAACTGGCCGGAGTCACGGGCATCGTTGTCTGCCAGACGGGCACCGGCGGCGCCGCAGGACGATGCCAACAGGGCGGCAGCGGTTGTCGGGCCATAAATCGCGGACAGCTCAGCGAAGCGGTCGGAGTTGGCGACATTGGTCTGGCCTGCGGCCGGCTTGCCCAGAATACAGGTGCTGGCGAAGTTTTCCGGGTTGTTCACCGGCTGGGTGACGGTACCGAAACCGAGCATGATGTAGGTACCGCCCGGCGAGGCGAAGTCATTGCTGCTGAAGTAGGTGCCGGACGGGTCGATTTCGGTCGGTTTCCAGTCAAACTGATAGTAAGCTTCCATCGACACCGATTCGCTGAACTTGGTCGAGGCGAACAGCATGTTGGTCGGCAGGAAGGCTTCCTTCAGCTCGGCACCGGCCACACGCAGGCGCGAGACGTCGACCGGGTTGACCACGTTGATGCCGTTCTGGATGAAGGTGCTTTCGCCCCAGCTGACCACCTGCTTACCGAAGCGGATGGTACCGGAGACTTCGTCATTGGCGCCGAGCGTATAGTTCTTCCAGATGAAGGCGTCATAGAGGCGGAAGTCGCTGGCGACCTTTTCCTTGGCGGCCTTGGTGAAGTCGTCACGATCGCTGTTTTCGAAATCGTAGAAGTAGCTGGCGCGGGTGAAGAAGCCCCAGTCGCGGTAAGTCAGTTCCAGCTCGGAGGTAACCTTGAAGGCGTTTGAGAAGGCATCGCCTTTTTCGTATTTGATGTTGCCGTCGTCACGGTTGCCGGAGAAACGGCCCGGGGCGGCGATCTGCGCTGCAGAGCCCGGGAAAGCACCCAGACCAGCCAACGGGCCCGGCAAGGTCTGTCCTTGCAGGGCAATCAACGGATTGATGGTGCCTTTACCGATCAGGCCTTCGGCCGGATCTTCGGTGCGGATGGAAATACCGTAAGAAACGGTGGTGTCCAGGCTACCCTTCAGTTCGCCATTCTCGAACTCAAAAGCCTGTGCCATCGGCGCCGCGAACAGGCCAAGGGCGACGGCCGCGGCGAGCGGCGAGCGTTGCACGAAACGTTGCATTTTCTTCATGGGTCTATTTCCAGTTATTGTTGAATGTGGAGTCCGTATCTTCCGCAGCAACCGTATTTCCTGACACTTCGGAAACAAACGGACACTGCAAAAATCATCACGACGGCAAGCACTCGGCAGGCCATTTCGGGCAATTAGAGTGTTTTGTCTAATGCAGTATTAAATATTCGTTAGAAAAGCGCAATACCCCCTCGTATGGAGGTCCGGCCAGGGTGGAGGTCAGGCCCGGGGATGTCCGGGCAGGACCCGGCGCAGGATCAGATAGCCGACCACCGCTGATAATAAGGAGCCCCCCAGGATGCCTAGACGATGGCTGAGCTGGTAATCCACATGCTCCGGACCGAAGGACAGGGAGCCGACAAACAGGCTCATGGTAAAGCCGATGCCGCAGAGGGTGGCCATGCCGAACAGGGTCTTCCAGCTGATGGCGCGGTCCAGCTTGGCGATTTTCAAGCGGGTACAGGCCCAGATGAAGCCGAAAACCCCGATTTGCTTGCCTAGGAACAGGCCGGCGGCTATCCCCAGGGGTACCGGGGCCAGCAGGTCCTTCGGGTCCAGACCGGCCAAGGGCACCCCGGCATTGGCAAAGGCAAAAATCGGCAGGATAGCAAAGGCCACCCAGGGGTGCAGGGCATGCATGAGGTCCTCGGAGGAGCCGTCCTTGCTGCCCTTACCCAGGGGAATCATGAGCCCGAGAATGACCCCGGCGATGGTGGCGTGCACCCCGGAATTGAGCACGGCCAGCCAAAGCAGGAAGCCGATGAATAGGTAAAGGCCCAGATTGGCGACCTTGAAGCGGTTCATGGTTGCCAGAACGCCGGTCAGGGCCAAGGCGGTCACCAGCCCGACCACCGACAGATGATCGGTATAGAACAGCGCAATGATAATGATGGCGCCCAGATCATCGGCCACGGCGATGGCCAACAGCAGCATTTTCAGGGCCATCGGCACCCGGGAGCCCAGCAAGGACAGGATGCCGAGCGCGAACGCGATATCGGTCGCGGCCGGAATGGCCACCCCATGCAGCGCCGCCGGATCACCGACATTCATGCCGGCATAGATCAGCATTGGCACGGCCATGCCGCCAATGGCTCCGATGACCGGCAGAGTGATATTGGCCTTGTCGGCAAACTGGCCTTCGACCAGCTCGCGCTTGAGCTCCATGCCGACCACCAGGAAAAAAACCACCATCAGGCCATCATTGATCCAATGCGAGACCGACTTATCCAGGGCCAGATGGCCGAAGCCGATACGGAAATGGGTGTTCAGCCAGGCCTGGTAGTCGCCAGCCAAGGCCGAATTGGCCACCACCATCGCCACCACCGTGGCCAACACCAGTACGATGCCGCCGGCGGCTTCCATTTTCATGAAGGCGTTCAGTCCGGCCAGCGCGCGCCGGTGCATGGCGAGCGATTCGGTGGATTCAGGCCGCGAGCCGGGGGGTGGTGCATGCATGGGAACGTCCTCAAAGGTCAGGACGATTATAATCGCTAAAAATCACGGATGCCGCGATGACACCCATTACCCGATTTTTCCGATGGCTCGGTCCGCTGGCGGCGCTTTGCGCGTATGCGCTGGCGCACGTTTCAGGAATGCCGTTTGCATTCGCCGCCACACTGGCATTGACGGTACTTTGCGCCGTGTGGTGGATGAGCGAAGCCGTCGATCCGGCATTCACCGCGCTGCTTCCGCTGGGTCTGCTGCCGGTGCTTGGCATTCTGGATGCCAAACAAGTGGCCCAGAGCGTGGGCAACGAACTTATTCTGCTGTTGATGGGCGGCTTCATGCTGTCGCGGGCTCTGGAACGCTCCGGCGCCCATCGGCGCTTGGCCTTCGCATTGGTACGCTCGGTCGGCGGGCATTCCGGACGTGGTTTGATCTTCGGTTTCGTACTGGCGACCGGTCTGATCAGCATGTGGATCTCGAATACCGCGACCACGCTGATCATGTTGCCAGTGGCTTATGCCGTGATCGAGCACTATAAAGATCCGCGTCTGGCCACGCCCCTGGTGTTGGCCATCGCCTATGCCGCCAGTATCGGCGGCCTGGGCACGCCAATCGGTTCGCCGCCCAATCTGGTATTCATGCAGCAGTACCAGCAGGCCACCGGCACCGCCTATGATTTCGCCGATTGGATGCAGGTCGGCGTGCCGATCCTCTTGATTCTGCTGCCAGTGCTGGCCTTCGGCCTGTCGCGCAATCTGAAAGGCAGCCCAGCGGCAGTGTTGCCGGAAATGGGCAGATGGAATTCCGCTGAAAAACGGGTTCTGGTGATTTTCGGGCTGACCGCACTGGCCTGGATTACCCGCGCCGCGCCCTTCGGTGGCTGGAGTGACTGGTTGAATCTGCCCGGCGCCAACGATGCCAGTGTCGCCTTGCTGGCGGTGGCGCTGATGGCGGTGGTGCCCTCGGGCAATGCCCAAAAGGAACCCTTGCTGACCTGGGATGCGGCCATGCGCATTCCTTGGGGCGCCTTGCTGCTGTTTGCCGGCGGCATCGCGCTGGCTACGGCGTTCCAGGAAAGCGGCATCAGCGATGCCATCAGCCGATCGCTGACTTCTTATGGCCACCTGCCGGTGCTGCTGATGATGGTGATCATCATCGCCTGCGTGGTGCTGCTTTCCGAAATTGCCAGCAACACCGCAACCGCGGTGCTGTTGATGCCGATTCTGGCCGCCGCCGCCAAAGGCCTGAACATTGAACCGGCGTTGCTGATGCTACCGGCCGCCATGGCCGCCAGCATCGGCTTCATGCTGCCGGTAGCCACGGCGCCGAACGCCATCGCCTACGGTTCCGGCTTTGTACGTAGCCGGGACATGCTGCGCGAAGGACTGTGGCTGGATATCGTCAGCGTGCTGGTGGTATGCGCCGTGTGCTGGGCAGTGCTGATATAAGAATAGAAAAAAGGCGCCGAAGCGCCTTTTTCATGCGAAAGAAATTCGGGTTATTTTTTCTTCGGGATATACAGATCGGTGATGCTGCCATCGAACACTTCCGCCGCCATCGCCACGGTTTCGCTCAAGGTCGGATGCGGATGGATGGTGTGGCCGATGTCAGCTGCTTCGCAGCCCATTTCGATGGCCAGCGCGACTTCGGCAATCAGATCACCGGCATGCGAACCGACGATACCGGCACCGATGACGCGGTGTGTGGCCGGATCAAACAACAGCTTGGTGAAGCCTTCGGTACGGCCAATGCCGATGGCGCGGCCCGAGGCCGCCCAGGGAAACTTGCCGACTTCATAGGCGATGCTCTTGGCTTTGGCCTCGGTTTCGGTCAATCCCACCCAGGCGATTTCCGGATCGGTGTAGGCCACCGATGGGATGACCCGCGCCACCCATTGACGCTTGTGTCCGGCCGCGACTTCCGCCGCCACTTTGGCTTCGTGCGTGGCTTTGTGCGCCAGCATCGGCTGACCGACCAGATCGCCGATGGCGAAAATATGCGGCACATTGGTACGCATTTGCTTATCAACCGCGATGAAACCGCGCTCTGAAACCTGCACGCCGGCATTTTCCGCTTTCAACTTGCCGCCGTTCGGGCTACGCCCGACCGACACCAGCACGCGCTCGTAATCCTTGCCTTCCGGAACCGAGGCTCCTTCGAATTCGGCCGTCAGCGCTTTCTTGCCGGCGGTCACTTTCAGCACTTTGCAGGAGGTATGGATCGCCACGCCGCGTTTTTTCAGCAGGTTCTGCAACGGCTTGACCAGATCCGGATCGGCGCCCGGCATCAGCTGCTCCATGAATTCAACCACGGTCACCGCGCTGCCCAGCGCGGAATACACGCAGGCCATTTCCAATCCGATAATGCCGCCGCCGACCACCAGCAGACGCTTGGGCACATCAGCCAGCATCAGCGCATCGGTGGAGTCCATCACCCGCGGATCGTCCCACGGAAAGGCCGGCAGTTTCACCGGCTGAGAACCGGCAGCGATGATGCCTTGGGCGAAGTCGATGGTTTCCACACCATTGGCTGTCGTTACCGACAGGCGGTTGGCGGAAGCGAACTCGGCAACTCCAGTCACTGTGCGCACTTTGCGCTGCTTGGCCATGCCGGCGATGCCCTTGCTGAGCGTACCGACGGTTTTTTCCTTGTGCGCGCGCAGCTTGTCCAGATCGATTTTGGCGGCGCCGAAGTCCAAACCGATGTCGGCTACGTGTTTGACTTCTTCGATGACATTGGCGGCATGCAGCAGCGCTTTCGATGGGATGCAACCGACATTAAGGCAGACGCCGCCGAGCTGTGCGTAGCGCTCGACCAGAATCACGTCCATGCCCAGATCGGCGGCACGGAAGGCGGCCGTGTATCCGCCCGGGCCGGAACCGATGACCACCAGCTGGCAGTGGTGATTGGCATCGCCTTTCGGCGCCGGTGCGGCTTTGGGTTCGGGCGTAGAGATAGCCGGTGCTGCTGCAGGTGCGACGGGTGCTGCCACTGGCTCACCCGCCGCTTCGAGCAGGGCAATGACATCCCCCTCGCTGAGGGTGTCACCGAGTTTGACTTTCCACTGCTTGAGCACACCGCCGGCGCTGGCCGGCACTTCCATGGTGGCTTTGTCGGATTCCAGCGTGAGCAGGCCCTGATTGCTGGCGACGGTGTCGCCTTCTTTCACCAGGAGTTCGATGACGGCAGCACTGCCGCCGATGTCGGGGACTTTCAGTTCAATGGCGGCCATGGTGTCAGACCAGCAGGCGGCGCAGATCGGCGAGGACCTGGGCCATGTAGACGGTGAAACGGGCGGCGGCGGCACCGTCGATGACGCGATGGTCGTAAGACAGCGACAGCGGCAGCATCAGTTTCGGTGCGAATTCCGCGCCGATCCAGACCGGTTTGGTCTGCGCCTTGGAAATCCCGAGGATGGCCACTTCCGGCGCATTGATGATCGGCGTGAAAGCCATGCCGCCGATGCCGCCGAGCGAGGAAATGGTGAAGCAGCCCCCCTGCATGTCGGCGCCGGTCAGTTTCTTCTCGCGGGCCTTGACGCTGATCGCGGCCAGTTCGTGCGAGAGTTCAATCAGTCCCTTCTGGTCGCAGTCGCGGATGACCGGAACCACCAGGCCGTCCGGTGTATCGACCGCGATGCCGATATGGAAATACTGCTTGAGCACCAGATTGTCGCCATCGAGCGAGGCATTGAAGGCCGGGAATTTCTTCAAGGCCGCCACCGCGGCTTTGATCAGGAACACCAGCGGAGTCACTTTCACGTCTTTATGTTCTTCGCCGAGCTTTTTACGGAACAACTCCATCTCGGTGATATCGGCCTCATCGAATTGCGTGACATGCGGAATCATCGCCCAGTTCCGTGCCAGATTGGCGCCGGATAGTTTCTTGATGCGTGACAGCGGCTCACTGTGGATGGGGCCGAACTTGCTGAAATCGACCTGCGGCCAGGGAACCAGATTAAGACCGTTGCCGCTACTGGCTGAGGGCATGCCGCCGGCCAAGGTCGCTTTCACGAACTGTTGCACATCCTCTTTGCTGATGCGACCGCCGCGCTCACTGCCTTTGACCTGTGACAGATCGACGCCGAGCTCGCGCGCGAACACGCGCACGGCCGGACTGGCATAGGGCACTTTGCCGGGAACCAGTTCGCCGTTGTCGGGCGAATGCAAGGCCGATTTGGCGGCAGGCGCCGGAGCGGCGGCGGCTACCGCTGCCGGTGCAGGCATCGGCGCTTCCGGTGCCTTGGCTGGCACGGGAGCCGCGGCGGGCGCCACCGCTGGTACGGGAGCGGAAGTAGATGCCGCCACCGAAACCCGGATGCGGGCAACCAGATCGCCGGCCGAAAGCTCATCGCCGAGCTTGGCGATGATTTCGACGATTTCACCGGCAACCGGCGACGGCACTTCCATGGTGGCTTTATCCGACTCGAGGGTCAGCAGGCCTTGGTCCTTTTTCACGGTCTCGCCGACTTTCACCAACAGCTCGATGACCGGCACGCCGGAATCGCTGCCGAGGTCGGGGACACACGCTTCGATCACTTCAGACATAACTCACCCAAATGGAATACCCAGGCTATTGTCGCCCGAACCGGAGCCCTTGCCAATGGCTGTGGCGGCCAAAAAAATCCCGCCGAAGCGGGATGGAGAGGAAATACGGGAAATCCGGTGTTTGCCAAGGTCTATTTGACACTGAGAAAGTCGATTGGCTTGTCGTTGGGCAATCGGACTTCCAGGGCGTTGTCGAGGACATCCATGCACTGAATACGTTTGCACATACCCTCGGCCAAGGGCTCCAGCGTCTTGCTTTGCGCATCGGTCCTTTCCTTCAGGAATATGATTCCAGTCTAAGAGGTCGCAGGCCATCTGCCATGTGCCGATGGTTGGTATGACTTTCGTCATGAAAGCGGCGCGGGCTTTGCATTAGAATGAGGCGATTACCGAAAGGCGGAACTCATGCGCGAATTCATCCGGAACCACACCCTGCTCTGCCTGATGCTGCTGGCCGGCATCTGGGCCTTGGCCTTCCAGGGCAGCCGCGGCCTGATGGAGCCGGACGAGGGCCGCTACACCAATGTCGCCCTGCAGATTCTGCAGCATGATGACTGGCTGTCGCTGTACCGCAACCAGGACAGCCTGCACTTCACCAAGCCACCGCTCACCTACTGGTCGATTGCCGCCTCAGTGGCGGCCTTCGGCCACAACGAATGGGCGGTCCGCCTGCCGATGGCATTGGCCTTCGTGCTGCTGGTTTATCTTGGTTTTCGCCTCGGGCGTGTGTTTGTGCCGTCACGGCCCTGGCTGCCGGCCTTGTTCATTCCGGCTTCGCCGCTGCTGCTGCTGGCCGCCAATTGGGTGAATACCGATACCGTGCTGGCGGCCATGACCACGCTGGCCATGACCTGCTATGCCCAGTATCGGTTCGGCGGCGGCAACCGCCGCTGGCTGGATGCGATGTGGTGGGCCTTCGGCCTGGCGTTCATGACCAAGGGACCGCCAGGTCTGCTGCCGCTGCTGGCCATCGTGGCCTTCGCGCTCTGGCACCGCGACGGTCGCGCGCTGCTGCGTCCGCTTGGCATAGTCGGCTTCGCACTCATTGGATTGACTTGGTACGCCATGGTCATTCAACGCCATCCGGGGCTGCTCGATTATTTCCTCGGCCATGAGGTGGTCGCCCGCATCGCCACGGATACCCACAACCGCAACAGCCAATGGTACGGCCCGTTCACGCAGTTCCTGCCAACCCTGTTTCTCGGCACCCTGCCCGCCCTGCTCGCCATCGCGATTTTCCGGAAACACAGCACCGAACCGGTCGCCGATCGTGAACAAAGCCGGTTTCTCTGGCTCTGGTTCCTGCTGCCCTTGTTGGTGTTCAGCCTGGCGCAGTCGCGGCTGCCCTTGTATGTGCTGGGCCTGACCGTGCCGGCCTTGTTGCTACTGAGCCGCAGGCTGGAAAACACGTCCTTCGGTCGTGGTGCTGCCATCGCCATGGCGGTTTGGCTTGCTGCGATTCTGGCTATCAAGGGTTTGTTACCGGTTGCCCTGGACGATCACGATAAAGACTCCCGTGCCTTTGCCCAAGACATCCGGCCGATGCTTCCGGGCAAACCGGAACAGATCATCTTCGTTGAAGACATGTCGCGCAACGGCCTGAACCTGTATTTCGGTGCCGATATCAAAAAGGTGTCGTTTACCGCGCGCGTGAAACCGATTTCCGATTCTTCCTACGATTCCAGTCTGGCCGAAGAGTTGGCGCATCCCCCGGACCGCCGCGTGTTCATCCTCAAGCGCGAAATCGAAGAACGCTTTCTGGGCGAAGCGGTCCAGGCCGGAATCACACCTGAAAAGCGCGGTGAATGGATTGAGGGCAAGAAGCCCGGCCCGCGCGACCGCATGCTCTATGTATTGCCCGGGGACTTTCCGCAAGCACAATAAAAATCGGCCCGAACGGGCCGATTTTCATGGGCATAGAGGAACGCCTTACTGGGCCGGTGCGGCTGTGCGCGCAGCTACCGGATAGCGGGTGTAGATCTGCGATACCGCATACTGAATGGCGGCTCCCGGATTTTCCATGGCTTTCTTGCTCAGGGTGCCTTCCAGCACGCCTTCCCAGATCAGCTCCTTGCGTTTGGTGTCGACGATGTCGAGGCTGACGCTACCGACTTTGTAATTGCGGGTCTCGACATCGGAACCATAGACCGGAATGCCCAAGCCATAGCCGAAACCGCCGCGGTATCCGTAATAGCCCACGGACATGGACGGGCTGCTGTAGGTTTCACTGCGGTTTTCGATGTTGGAGTAGAAATTGACCTGCAGATCTGGGTTATTGGCATCGTAGACGTAACCGCGGGCCGCCATTTCATTCTGGACCGCATTCTTGAAATGCCCGGTGATCATGGTGGAATAACCGACCTTGTCGGTCGCCAGCGGGTTGACCCAACCGTAGGTTTTGTAGGAGGTGAAATCCACATTCGGCCGCGACTGACTGCTGATGCTGGGCTGGCTGGCGCAACCGGCCAGGCTCAGGACGGATCCGAACAGGACGGCTTTGAGCAAAAGGGACTTCATAAACACCTCGATCGATTCAGGGAAGCTTCCGCATGCATGCGGTTGGACGGGGCTCATCCGGCGTCCTTACTTTATCGGATAGCGTGTGAAATTGCCAAGCCCGCGGGACTGGAATACGACTATCAGGGCCGTTCCGATTCCGGCAGACCGGCTTCATGGCGGGCCAGATAAATCCCGCTGGCAACAATGATGGCGGCGCCGATGAACACCCGCGCCTCCGGCAGGACCTGCCAGATCAGCGCATCCAAGCCCAGCGCCCAGGCCAGGGCCGAATATTCGAAGGGCGTGACGGTCGCGGCTGGCGCAATGCGGAACGCCTCGGTGATGGTGAGCTGGCCGAAGAAGCCGGTCACCGCCAATCCCGCCAAGGACAACAGATGCCGGCGTTCCACCGGCACCCATTCCGGAACGGCTAACAGTCCGGCCAGCACGGCGATGCCGGCCATCGCCCACCAGACCATGCTTTCGGTACTGTCAGTCCGGCTCAGAAGGCGGACGCTGATGGCCGAAACCGCATAGCATAGGGCCGCAGCAAGAATGGCCAGTCCGGCAAGACTGACCAGCCCAGTACCGGTCGGCTTGAGCACCACCAGCACGCCGAGCAGACCGACGCCGATGGCAATCCAGCTGGCGCGGGCGACCTTCTCGCCGAGCAGGGGGATGGACAGGGCCGCAATGGCGAATGGCGAGATGTAGAAAATTGCATAGGCCTCGGTCAGCGGCAGACGCTTGATGGCATAGATGAATAGGGTCAGCATCAACACCCCCAGACCGACCCGCAGCAGATGCAGGGGCCAGCGCACCCGCCAAAGCGAGGCCCAGGCGCCGCGCCAGTGTACATAAAGCAGAATCAGCGGCAGCGAGCTCATGGCCCGCAGGGCCGTGACCTGCATGGGCGGAAAATCGGCGGTTAGTCCCTTCATCACCGCATCCATCAGGCTGAAGAACAGGCAGGCCAGCAGCATCATCAGGATGCCACGGCGTTTGTTGTCGTTTTTGGCATCATGGGACATGCCCCATGATTGCACATCCTCCCCCGCCGAGTCACACTAGCGTCATTATTTCCGGAGAATCTATGCCCTCGTTCGACATCGTTTCCGAAGTGGACAGCCACGAACTGACCAATGCCATCGACATCGCCAACCGCGAGCTGAAGAACCGCTTCGACTTCAAGAACGTGGAGGCTTCGTTCACGCTCGAAAAATTCGTGGTGACCCTGCAAGCCCCCAGCGACTTCCAAGTCCAGCAGATGCTTGATATCCTGAAAGCGCGCCTGATCGCGCGCGGCATCGACGCCCGTTGCATGGACATCGGCGAGCCGGAGGTGAACTTGGCCACGGCCAAGCAAAAAGTCACGCTGAAATCCGGCATCGAGCAGAAGACCGCCAAGAAAATCGCAGCCGCGCTCAAGGAAGCCAAACTGAAGGTCGATTCCCAGATCAACGGCGACAAGCTGAAGGTGATGGGAAAGAAACGCGATGATCTGCAGGAAGCAATCGCCCTGCTGAAATCCAAGGATTTCGAACTGCCCTTGCAGTTCGAGAACTTCCGCGACTGACAGCTGGCGCGCCGTGAGTGACGTCTATTACATGCTGGTGGTTGCAGGTACGCTGCAGTCGGCGGTTCCGGTGATTTCCCTGATCGCCTATCTGCCGCAGTGGAAGAAACTGATCGACACCAAATCCAGCCGCGACCTTTCACTGCGGTCCTGGTCGATCTGGATCGTGTCTTCCTCGATTTCGCTGTTCTACGCTGTGGCGCTTTACCGATATACCGGCAAAGGACTGCCGCTGGTGTTCGCTTCCGCCGCCGGGCTGCTGTTCGTAATGATTACCGTTTATCTCACGGCCCGCTACCGCAGCAGAAGCGAGCCACCCTCGATTTGAGCCCAAAAAAAAGCGGCCCGAAGGCCGCTTTTCCGCATAGCAAGAAATTACGGAATCAGCACGCTGTCAATCACGTGAATCACGCCATTGCTGGCTTTGATGTCGGTGGCGGTGACGGTGGCGTCGTTGACCATGACGCCGCGATCACCGGTCGTGATTTTGACCGCTTTGCCATTCACGGTTTCGGCGCTTTTCAGTTTGACCACATCGGCTGCGGTGACTTTGCCGGCAACCACGTGGTAGGTCAGGATGGCGGTCAGCTTGGCTTTGTTTTCTGGCTTCAGCAGGCTTTCCACGGTGCCGGCCGGCAGTTTGGCGAAAGCGGCATTGGTCGGTGCGAACACGGTGAACGGACCGGCTGAATTGAGCGTGTCGACAAGACCGGCGGCTTTCACGGCGGCGACTAGGGTGGAGAAGTCGGGATTACCGGCGGCAACGGCCACGATGGTGCCGGTTTCCTTCTTTTCATGGTTGTGCGCCAGAGCGGCGGAGCTGACGCCGGCCAAGGCGAGGGCGAACAGGGCATGCTTGAATACGTTCATGGGATTTCCTTCTGCGGTTCATGGGAGGTGTGCTTTGGCACAACGCCACTATGCCGATGCATGCGTGCAGAGCGCGTCAGATTCGCGTGAGCGTGTTGTGTTGAAAATGTGCGCAAAACGTGAACATCGCCCATGAAAAACAGGGCGGCCCTCCATTCCAGCGCCTGTCGGCAGCAATCAATCGCTACCGGTTTAGTGCGTGAACAACTTCGCTTCCGCTTCTTCGCGCGGCACGATGCGCCACTGGCCGGGTTCGAGTC
>JAJTGG010000002.1 GCA_021299355.1 Lysobacteraceae bacterium | reverse complement strand
AGCTCGACGTATTCCCCCTCCAATGTAAATCGGACTTCGGTCATCAGTTGAAAGCAAGTGTGCGGCAGATGGTAGTGGCCAAAACCTGTAACCTCAGCACGTCGGGCTAGTTTCCAAGCCAGGCTTTGCGCAGGGCTAACTGTGCGGTGGTCGGCTTATCGGTGAACTGCAGTTTCATACCGGCGCCATCCTGGGTTTTCGGCGTGATCGTGGTACTAGCCTTGGCATCCCGGCGGAAATAATCGACGCTCAATACGCCGCTGCCGAATTGCTGGCTGCGTGCCGCGAAATTCTTCGCGCTCAAGCGGTTGCCGTTGACTGCAATCAGCGTATCGCCTGCGGTAATGCCAGCGTTCCAGGCCGGGCCGTCTTTTTCCACCGCCGTCACTTTTGCAAACGCGCCGTCCTCGCCCGGCGCCACGCTCAGGCCCCAGGCATAAAAGGGCTTGCCGTCATCGGATTTCTTGTCAGCCACGAATTCAACGCCGGCGTCCTTCAACAGTGCCAGCACCGGCAGTTCTTCGGTGCCGATCACATAACGGTTCCAGAAATCCTGCCAGCTGCGGCCGGACACCTGTTGCAGCAAGGCCAATACATCAGCCTCGCTAAAGCCGCCCTGCGCGACTTTGTGTTTCTGCCAAAGTCCGCGGTGGACGTCGGCCAGACTTTTTTTGCCGCCGCTTTCCTTGCGCAGCATCAGATCCATGGCCAAACCGATCATTTCGCCTTTCGGATAGATGCTGACCGAGGCATTGGCATGACGGTCGCCGTCCGGCTGGATCCATTCATCGAAGCTCGACTCATTGGCGCTCTGCTCGAAACGGCCCGGCGTGCGCAGGTAAGCAGCCAGCGTACTTGAAACATCGCCCAGATACTGCTTTTCATCCTGCACGCCGGCGCGAAGAGTAATCAGGTTTTCGAAGTAGCTGGTGTGGCCTTCGGCAATCCACAGCAGGTTGGTATAGTTTTCCTTCTGGTAGTCGTACGGCACCATTTCGGCCGGGCGGTAGGCTTTCACATTCCAGGTGTGGAAGAATTCATGGGCAGCAGTTCGGGCGAACTTCAGGTACTCGCTGCGCGGCTGGAAACTCCAGCGCTCGGTCTGGATGACCGTGGAGTTCAGATGCTCGGTGGCCCCGCGTGCGCCGTCGGTGGCATGCACGATATACAGATAACGCGCATACGGGGTGCTTCCGAACAGGGCGTTGGTGTTTTTGCTGATGGCCGCCAGATCCTTCAGCATGGCCTCGCCATCGTGATTACCATCGCCCCATATCACCAGTTCGATCGGCTTGCCATCCACCGTGGTTTTGTAGAAGCGGTGGATGCCGGTTTCGATCGGCGAGTCGGTCAGCACATCGTAATCGGCCGCAGTGAAACAGTGGCTGCAGTCGCCCGAAGGCATGCCTGAGCGCGACTGCCAATCCTTCGGAACCTCGAGCTTGACGGTGACGGGCGCGGCGCGGAATTCGGGACTGTACACGAACACGGCACTGGCATTCAGATACGCATGCGAATCATCGATGTGCCGGGTGCGTAGGCCGAGCTCGTTGGCATACAGCTCATACGACACCGTGTAGGGCACGCCGGCCGGCAGAACGAGTTGCCAGGTCGCCTTGTCGGTTTTGCGGATCGGCACTCTCTTGCCATCAGCAGTTTTCGCGGCGACATGGCGCAGGCCATTGGCCAAGGGCAGAATTTCATAACGGCCGGTACGCCAGTTGGGCAACTGCACGATGGGGTCGGCTTTGGCGCTGGCCGGGAAGCGGGCGCTGACCTCGGCGGTATGCTGGGCGGCGTTGCTAATGCGTAATTGGTAATTGACGGTAGCGGCCGGGGCGGCCGGAGTCAACATCAGGGCCAGGAATGCATAGACGTATTTTTTCATGATGTTTTTGCGTGGTTATTGACGGATCAGGCGGATATTGCCCGGCATGCCCATGCCCTCGGTACACCGGTAGGGGTTGATGTCGAGCCCGCCACGACGGGTGAAACGCCCGTAAACGGACAGCTGCATCGGCCGGCACTGGCGCATCAAGTCCATGAAGATGTGTTCAATGCAGTTTTCGTGGAAGCCGTTGTGGGTGCGGTAGGACACCAGATAGCGCAGCAGGCCTTCACGCTCGATGCGGCGGCCGAGATAACGGATCTGGATGCTGGCCCAATCCGGCTGGTTGGTGACCGGGCAATTGGATCGGAACACATGGCTGACCAGCGACTCGCTGATCTGGTTGTCGCCGCTGACCGAAAGGTACAGCGGCTCCGGCGGGCCGTAATCATTGATGTCGATTTCCAGATCGTCAATCACTTCACCGTTGAACAGGTCGATGGGGAAGGCGTGATTGGCCGTGGCTGGCAGGATGGTCACGCTCACCGGCGCGCCGCAGGCCTCGGACAGGTCCTGTACCAGCATCTGGCGCAAACGCTCGCTGTCGCCGACACGGGTCTGGTTGAAACTGTTGAGGTAGAGCTTGAAGCTTTTCGATTCGATGATGTGGGTGGAGTCGGCACGTACCACGATTTCAGCCAGGCCCGCGCGCGGCCGACCGGATTTATCCAGCCAGCTCAATTCGAAGGCATTCCAGATATCCTGACCGATGAACGGCAGCGGCTTCTGGATGCCCAGGACTTCACGGGCATCGGCGCGCGGCATCGGGAACAGCAGGCGCGGGTCATAGCGGCCGGTGTATTCGGCCGGTTTACCCAGAAGACTGTCTTCGAACATCAGGGCGTCCCGGCGAGATAATCGAGGCTGATCTGAAGCATCGCGCGGGTACCGAGCGGAAGTGCGGACTCATCCAGGAAGAACTGCGGCGAATGATTGCTAGGGGCGGTGTTCGGATCCTGGCCTTTCGGCGTAGCGCCGACAAAGAAGAAGAAGCCCGGGACTTCCTTGGCGTAATAGGCGAAATCCTCGGCACCGGTGGTCAGCGTCATTTCCACGACATCCTTACCGGCGACCTTCTGCAGGCTCGGCAGTACTTTGGCGGTCAGGGCCGGATCATTGACGGTGACCGGATTGCCGACGGTATCCGGAATTTTGGAAACGACGGTCGCGCCATGGGCCGCGGCCACGTGTTCGGCGACGTTGGCCAGATCCTTGAACACTTGCGCACGCATCTCGTCGTCAAAGGTCCGGATGGTGCCGATCAGTTCCACCGAATCGGGAATGATGTTGTAGCGGATACCGCCTTTGATGGCGCCGAAACTGAGCACCACCGGCTGCTTGGTCAGATTCTGCCGGCGCGACACGATGGACTGCGCACTACTCACGATTTCAGCGGCCGCCACGATCGGATCGACGCCGCCCCAGGGCCGCGAACCGTGGGTCTGCCGGCCTTTGACCACGATATTGAAACGGTCGGAAGCCGCCATCAGCGGGCCGGAACGATACCCGAGCTGTCCGGCATTGAGCGTGGACCAGACATGCAGGCCGAACACAGCTTCCGGTTTGAAGGACTTGAAAATGCCCTCGTCCAGCATCTGGTCGGCGCCGCCGGTTTCGCCGTCCGGCGGACCTTCTTCGGCCGGCTGGAAAATGAACAGCACGTCGCCGGCAATCTCCGCTTTGTGTTTGGCCATCGCCTCGGCCACGCCCATCAGAATGGCGGTGTGCGAATCATGGCCGCAGGCGTGCATCACGCCCACCTTCTCGCCGCGGAATTCGGCGGTCTGTTTGGATTGGAACGGCAGACCGGAACTTTCGGTGACAGGCAGTGCATCCATGTCGGCGCGCAGGGCGATGCGCTTGCCGGGCTTGCCGCCTTTGAGTACGGCGATGACGCCGGTGTGCGCGACCCCGGTGGTCACCTCCAGACCGAGACTGCGCAGATGTTCGGCAACGCGTTTCGATGTCCGGAACTCGCGGTTGCCGAGTTCGGGGAACTGATGGAAATCGCGGCGCCATTCCAGCACCTTGGCATCAACCGGCTTGGCCCAGGCCTCGACATCGAAGGCGTGTGCAGCCGTTGGTGGCAACAGGGCGGCAGCGACGGCAAGAACGGTTGATTTCAGGCGCATGGGGAGCTCTCCGCGGGTAATTCCAATCATGCTATCACAGGAAAAACAGCCCGGTGCAGGTCGATGGCGCTCTGCGACGGAGTGCGCAGTGCTGTCCCGTCAGGGCCGATGTTCGCTGGCCAGATACGCTTCCGACTGCATTTCAATCAGGCGTGAGGCGGTGCGCTCGAACTCACGCTGCAGTCGGTGGCCGGCATACAGCGAAATCGGAGCGGCGGCGGCGCTTAGCAGTAGATTGACATGACGGTCGTACAGCTCATCGATCAGATAGACAAAACGCCGCGCGGCATCTTCGTTGCGTTCATTGAAATACGGCACATCCGACAGCAGAACGGTATGGAAGTCACGGGCGATTTCGATGTAGTCGGCGCTGGAGCGTGGGCCCTCGCACAGGGCATCGAATGCGAACCAGGCCACACCCGGACTCAGCGCAAGCACGGGAATGTCGCGCTGGTTGATTTCGATGAAGCCCGCCAGCGGCGCGCGTCCGCTCAGACGCCGGTACTGCTCGGCAAGCAGCGTCCGGCTGTCGGCATCAGCCGTCAGCGCATAGGTCCGCGCCTGGCTCAGTGTCCGCAGCCGGTAATCCTGCGCGCTTTCCAGCACCATTACCGCGCACTCGCGCTTCAGCAAAGCGATGCAGGGCAGGAAGCTCGCGCGCTGCAGGCCGTTCGGATAAAGTTCATCCGGCGGCACGTTGGAGGTTGTGATGAATGTCACTTGTCGGCGTACCAGCTGATCGAGCAGGCGGTGAAGGATCATGGCATCACCGATATCGGAAACGAAAAACTCATCCAAAACCAGCAGACGGCATTCGCGTGCGAGCCTGTCGGCAAGGACCGCCAGCGTGTCCGCGGTATCCGGCATGCCGGCCAGCTCATGATGGACATGATTCATGAATCGGTGGAAATGCCAGCGCTGATGCGGAATATCGCCAAGATCTTCCAGGAACAGTTCGGTCAGTAGGGTTTTGCCGCGGCCTACCCGGCCCCAGAGATAAAGTCCCTTGACCGCTTCCGGCCGGCCAACAAAACGCTTCCACCAAGACCGGTGCTGTACTTTACGCAGGCCTTCGGCCAGCAGTTCAAGATAGGCGATGACCTCGCGCTGCGCCGGGTCGGTCTGGATTTCGCCGGCGGACACCATTTCTGCATAGCGCTCGCCGGCGCTGCGTTGTTTCATGACGGAATCGCCTGCAGGAAGTGTTTGATGTGTTCCCGCAACGGTACCAGTTGGCCGTGGAAAAAGTGGCTGGTTCCGGGCATCGAGACAATCTCCGGCGTGGGATGCTGTGCCTGCAGCCAGGCCAGTACGCCGGCCGAGGGCACGATTTCATCGGCTTCGCCCTGAATGGCCAACCACGGACAGCGTGGCGCTTGAACATCGCCGAAATCGCGGAACCCGACCGGCGGCGCAATTGAAACCATCACCGCGGGCGAATAAGACTCGGCGGCCTTCAATGCCACCCAGGCACCGAATGAGAACCCGGCCAAGGCCAGGGTGGACTGCGGGCGCCGGGCGATCGTCCAGTCGATCACGGCTCTGCAGTCGGCCAATTCGCCACGGCCTTGATCGTAACTGCCCTCGGATGAGCCGACTCCGCGGAAGTTGAAACGCAACGCGATGTAACCGCAGTCGTTAAATGCTTTCGCGATCGTGCTGACTACCTTGTTGTGCATGCTGCCGCCGTCTGGCGGATGCGGATGACAGATGACCGCTATCGGTGTTGCGGCATCGTGCGTCGATGGGAATTCGGCATAGGCCTGTAGTGCGCCCGCCGGACCGGGTAGCGAAATCTCAGCATTGGCGACGGGAAAGGCCATCATCGTTCCAGTATAAGGCATACAAAAACGCCGCCCGGAGGCGGCGTTGCTGCTTCAGCGGGTCAATCACTTCAGATTGCCGATCATCCAGTCCACGGAAGCGATGACCTGCTCGTCGGTCAGCGACGGATTGCCGCCCCGTGCCGGCATGGCACGGATACCTTCAATGGCGTGTTTATGGAGCAGATCGTTGCCCTGGGCCAGACGCGCGCCCCACTCGGCTTTCAACAGCTTCGGTGCACCGGCGGCGCCGGAGGTATGGCAACCGGCGCACAGTTGGCCATAGATTTCGCCGCCATCAAGGGTTCCACCGTAGGCGACTTGGCCTTTGGCGGCCTCGGCGGCGGCGGCAACGGCGGCCGCCTGTGCCGCGGCACCGGTCTGGCCGGCATACACGGCACCGACCGGCGCAATGCGCGCCTGGGTTGCGGCCTGTTGCGCCGGCGTGATTTCTGCGGGGCGTTTTCCATTGAAATAGATGCCGGCGAAGATCAGGACAACGGTAATCAACACCAGGGCGGCGATGACTTGGGCAAAATTTTTCATGAACACAAGATCGTGATTGCGCACAAAACACCTGTCTGGGCCGCAGCCCGAATCTGGGGAAAGGCCTATTATATCGGGGCTTGGGTGCTGAATAAAGCGCTTATTACATCGATTTCAATGGAAAATGAAATACAGCAGATTGTTCTGGAAGAACGGATTGCCGGTCAGCAGGCTGTGGCGTTCGCAGAAGAAGGTGGTCTGGGCCACCGGAAACAGCTCCTGACGCGAGGGCGCCGAAAGATATTCGAAGGCCTTGTGCGCCGAGGCCGATTCACGGGTAACCAGACCATCTCCCGGAGCCGACAGCAGTCCGTGGTAATTGACGTTCTGCCGGCGGTTCTTGATTTGATCTTGGCTGAAGGCGAGACGGTAGCTGCCGGGGGCGCCTTCAAGTAATGCCCGTGATTCTGTCTGACTGCAGTCTCCACCGAACAGCGCCACTTCTGTCGGTGTGTCGTCCATGGGTACCGCAAGCGCCGCCTGGAAGTCGCGGGCCTGTTCCAGATTTTTTCGGAAGACCGTCTGGGCGGCTGCGAGCGCCTGTGGGTGCATGTGTGCCCGGGCTTCCTCCGAGAAGACCGACCAGCGGTTATTCTGCCAGAGCCGCGCGTCATGAAGATCGAGCGATACCGGTGTGCCATTGGCATCGAGCAGGGCAACGGTGCCGGGCAAGGGCAGGGTTTCGAACGGCGTGGCGAAATGCGCCATAATTTCGGAGGGCACCGTGCGAAGACCCATGTCGTAGCCCTGATACAGGCGCTTGACGCTGATGATAGATCCGAGATTTGGGGTTCCCAGCATCACCAGACGACGGATGCGCTGGCCTCCTTCGGCCCAGGGCTTGGGGGCCGGGCGGGATTCCGCGCTTTGCGGGCCGTACTGCAGATAATAGCGGGCGATCAAGCCGCCGTTGCTGTGGGCGATGATATCGACCTTCAGACCCGGATCACGGTAATCGCGGCGGATCTGCTCGATCAGGGCATGCAATCCGGCGACCGCTTCGAAATTACTCTTGCGCCAGTCATAGGCGAATACATAGATCCGGCGCTGGCTTTTATCGGTGACGGCCTGCCCGAGAGCCGCCCGACGGTATTTGCCGGCGCCTTCCAGTACGCTGACCAGCTTGCCGTAGAAATCAATGCCCGCCATTTCATCGAACAGGCGCCCGGCCCGTATGCCGTCATCTGCCCGGGGAATCAGATCATCGTAACGGGTGAAGGCCAGATGATTGACCGATACCGGCCAGATTTCCTTTCCGGCGGCATCGATGAGGGTACTGCCCATGATGCCGGGGATGACGATCAGCGGCGCATCGGTTTCATCCATGTAGGCCGTGCTATACAGCGCCTCCAGGTCCGGTTTTTTGCTGACGGCCACACAGCCTGCCAGCACGGCCGACATGAGAATCAAGCCGACATGAATGGATATTTTCATATGGAAAAAAAACGCCCCTTGCGGGGCGCTTTCTCATTCCTGGAAGCTGATCTTTTTAAGATCTGCATTCTTGGTCCGTGCCAGCACCTTCGCCAGGGTTTCATATTCCGCTTCTGGGTCGATGGTGATGTTGATGGTCGGCTGTACGTCACGAGCACCCTCCACATTGAACTGCGCCTGCAGAGTCGCCATCGGTACCGGACTGCCATTCCAAGCTACGGTGCCGCCCGCCTGGACATGGATGTCAATCGGTTCCGGCGGCTCTTTTTCCTTCGGCGGATCAACCGTGGATTTCTGCGGCAGATCGACCTGGATCTGATACGACAGCGGCGGGGCAGTCACCATGAAGATGATCAGCAACACCAGCATGACGTCGACCAAGGGGGTCACGTTCATGTCGGACATTGCGCCGCCGGATGTGTTGGAACTGAATGCCATAGTCTTGCTTCCTTAGTTGCGCTCGGGCATCGACACGAAACCGACTTTGCGCATGCCGGACTCCCTGATGATGGTTACGACCGTCTTGATCTTTTCGTACTTGGTATCCTCGTCTGCACGAATATCGACCTGCGGCTGCGGCTCCCTGGCCAGATTGGTGGCCAGATTGACCTCCAGCCGGTTTTTCAGGCCTTGCGGATCGGAAACACTGCCCATTGGCTGATCGTTCCAG
This sequence comes from Lysobacteraceae bacterium, assembly GCA_021299355.1. Classification (GTDB taxonomy): domain Bacteria; phylum Pseudomonadota; class Gammaproteobacteria; order Xanthomonadales; family Xanthomonadaceae; genus Arenimonas. Next base: position 75,733 of record JAJTGG010000002.1, on the reverse strand, counting down.
AACACGTCGCCATTGCTGCTGACGGCGACGGTGACCGGCGGTACCAGGATTTCAGGTTTTTTATCCAGGGACGCTGTTGGCAGCTCGACCTTCACTTTGTGCGCCATCAGCGGCGCGGTAATCATGAAGATGATGAGCAGCACCAGCATCACGTCGACCAAGGGGGTCACGTTGATTTCGGCCATCGGGCCACCGCTGGAGTTTGAACTGAAAGCCATGACTGGAATCCTCGAACGGAAAGGGGATTACTTGCTGCCGACGCGCGAACCGGTCGCGAAGAAATCGTGCAGATCGTGCGCAAACGTGTCGAACTTCGAGTAGATGTTGCGGTTGCTGCGATTGAAGGCGTTGAAGGCCACCACGGCAGGAATCGCGACGAACAGACCGAAGGCGGTCATGATCAGGGCTTCGCCGACCGGGCCGGCAACAGCATCGATCGAGGCTTGACCAGTGGCGCCGATGCGGATCAGCGCGTGATAAATGCCCCACACAGTACCGAGCAGACCGACGAATGGCGCGGTGGCACCGACGGTGGCGAGCCAGGTCAGACCGTTTTCCATGTTTGCGCTTTCACGAGTCACGGCTTGGCGCAGGGCGCGGTCGACGAACTCGGATTTGCTCAGGCTCTGGGCCAGGGCGTTGCCTTCCTGGTGGGAGGCCGCTTCGATGGAATCCAGAGCGATCTTCGAGAACGGCTCATTGGATTTCTGTTCTTCCAGGAACTGGCGCGCTTCACGCGGGCTCTTGATGGACCAGAAGGTCTCGATGATTCGGTCGGCATTGGCGGCAATGCGGCCATTGTTGATCGAATTCATCACGGTGTACCACCATGAACCGATCGACATGATGATCAGGGTAATGAGCACCACCCAGCCGACCAGATCCATGTTCTGAATCATGTGGCTGAAACCCATTTGCTGCAGGGCTTCAGCGTTGTTGGACGATCCGCCCGCAGCGGGAGCGGCGGCAGTAGCGGTTAAAATGAGGTCCTGCAACATAAGGAATACCTTTATAAGTTGGTTAATGAAGAAAAAACGGTACTGCGGTCAAATTACATCGTGAAGTCAACGCTTACCAGAGCGGAGCCGCCTACCGGCTGTCCGTTCCTTTTACCTGGATTGATTTTCCACTTCCGGATTCCGGCGAGCGCTGCGCGGTCGAGGTCCCGGTTGCGGCTGGATCTGTGGACCGTGGCTTCCAATACCGTACCGTTGGCATCGTAAGTCACTTGGATGACAACCGTACCGGTAGCGCCGACTCGGGCGGCCGCCGGCGGGTATTTAATGGGATATTGGGCGCGGGTCGAGGGGTCGACATCGCCACCGCCGAAATCGGCGGGCGGACCGGCAGGTGGTGCAGGCGGGGTTGGCGGCGACTGCGTATCCATTGGGCCAGGGGTGTCATACACCATCGGCGGCTCATCCGGAGGCGGCGGCGTCTTCTGCGGCGTCGTTTGGATGATCTGTTTTTTCAATTCTTTCGGCGGATCCGGCGGCGGTGGCGGCGGCGGCGGCGGCGGCGGCGGCGGCTCGGCAAACGAAACCAGAGTTACGGTATCCTCGCCCTTTTTGCTGTCCGGTGCCGAAACCGGGGCCATCAGCATCATGAAAATCAGCACGTGCACGGTAATGGCGGCGGCGTTTGCCGCGACGCGTGGCACGCTGATCCTGTTCTGCTGCTCGTATTTAGAATTCAAATCCGTCATGTGGCGGCGGCTCTGCTTAAATGGATGTTCAATGACGCGTCTGCGCCGTGACCCGCAAACATGCGGGAACCTAGAAGTTTACAACAGTTTCCCAAGCACTGCCAAGCGCTTACTTGGCACCGGCCTGTTTCAGTCGCTTGTTGGCCTCGGTTTGGGTTTCAGGGTCCTTGGCCGCCTCTTTCAAAGCTGCGATCATCGCTGCCCGGTTGTCGAGCCCGAATTCGGATTCGGCCTCGGCGATGATCAGGTAGGCGTCACCCCTATTCTCAACACCTTTACTTAACCCGCGCTGAGCGGCGGTCTTGGCTTTGGTATATTCGCCCTCTTCGGCATAGACCCGGGCCTGAAGCACGTCATATTCGCCCTTGGCCGACAGCTCGGCGGCCTTACCCCAGGCCTCAATGGCCGATTTCGGCTGGTCGGTGTAGTAATAGGACTGGGCCAGAATGTTGTAGACGGTGGCATCAGGCTTGATCACGCCCTTGCCCATGCCCTCGTTGATGATCTTGATGGCCTGTGCTTCCTTGCCGGTGACATAGGAATAGGACACATATCCGGCTTCGTATTCGGCCAAGCTGGCAATCTGGCCTTTGGCATACAGATCATCGAATATCTTAGCGGCTTTGTCGTATTGCTTGGCGTTCGCCAGCACCAGCAGCTGTTTCACCTGGGCGCTGCTGTCGCCTGCCGCCGCACCGGCACTGGCGGTCTTAGCAACCTCCTCGGCGATGCGGTTGGCTTCAGCCTTCTGGCCGGTCTTGTTGTAGGAATCCATCAGCATGATGGCGATGTTCGGATCGGCGCCCTTGTCGAGGGTGTAGGCGGTCTTCAGGGTGGCAATCGCCTCTGGATATTTAGCCAGACGGTAATTGGCGTTGCCTTTGTTCTTGAGCACCTGCAGATCATCGGAAATTCCGGTTTCCGTGGTGAAGCGGTTGAGATACTCCAGCGCTTCAGCGTATTTCTTATCGTTGATTTTCAACAGGCCGAGGTTGCGCATCAGATCATAATGTTTGTTGTTGCTCAGGCCGCCCTGCTTGACTGCGGCTTCGGCCAGTTGCGACATGGCGGCGTAATTAGTCGCATCGCCGGTGACTTGGGCGATGTACTTCTGGAAATAGGCCTCCGATTTTTCTTCATTGGACGCTTCAGGAGCGGCCAGAACCGCATCGGCGGCGGCCTTCAGTACGGCCGGATCCTTGGCGTTGGAGGCTTTCACCATGGCTTCCCACTCTTTCTTGATTTTTGTCTTCGGCATTACCGGCTCAAGGCGAGTGGCATTGGGGTATTTTGCGACCGGCGCAACCGCATCGGTTTTGGCCTGATCATCGCAGCTGACCGGATTGCCTTTGGTGTCATAGCATTTCTCGGCCTTCAGGCGGTCACGGGTGCCGCCCGATTGGGCGTGTGCCGCATGCGATGTCAGCAGGAAGAGGGAGACAGATGCAGCCACCCAGAATTTTTGCTTGTTCATGGATTTTTCCTAATACCGTTCAGCCGGAGGGATAGAGTAAATCCTCTCGCGGATTCACTCAAGTAGCCGGCCCCGGCCGCCCTGATGCAGTTCATATTCAGATATCGAGATTGCCGACCTTCAGTGCGTTTTCCTCAATGAAGTCGCGCCTTGGTTCGACCAGCTCGCCCATCAGTGTCGAAAAAATCTGGTCGGCGGCCACCGCATCCTCGATTTTCACTTTGAGCAGGCGACGCGTTTCCGGGTTGACCGTGGTTTCCCACAGTTGCTCGGGGTTCATTTCACCCAGGCCTTTGAAGCGCTGGATGGTGCGGCCTTTCTTGGCTTCATCGAGCAGCCAGGCCTGGGCTTCGGCGAAGCGGCCGATCGGCAGCGTTTTGCCGCCACGCTGGACACTGGCGCCGGGCTGGATCAGACCATGCAGCACCTGCGCGACCTCATTGATCAGGCGCAGTTCGCCATGGACCAGCTGGCTGGCGGCGACTGTCTGGATCACCTGCAGACCATTATGCTGTTTTTCGATGACCAATGCGCCCTGCTGTTCGTCGCCGGCCCGCTGCACCGTCACCGCGTAACGGGCCTTGCCGGCACCACGGTTATTGAGTTTGGCTTCGAGCGTGGCGGCCCAATCGGCGAGCGTGCCGGCGGCTTCGAAATCCTCCATGCGCAGCGCACGGCTGTCGAGCACGGCCTGCAGCACATCAACATCGACACGGTAAGCGAAACGCTCCATCACTTCCTGGGCGGCAACCACCTGCAGCATCAATTTTTCCAGGGCTTCGCCGCGGATGGCCGGCGCGCCCTCACCCGGCACCAGCTCGGCGTTTTCGACGGCGTTGCTGACCAGATAAGCGTTCAGTGCCGGCACGTCTTTCAGATACAGTTCGTTCTTGCCCTGCTTGATCTTGAATAGCGGCGGCAAGCCGATATAGATGTGGCCGCGCTCAATCAGTTCCGGCATCTGACGGTAGAAGAAGGTCAGTAGCAGGGTGCGGATATGCGAGCCATCGACGTCGGCGTCGGTCATCAGGATGATGCGGTGATAGCGAAGCTTGTCGGGGTTGTATTCTTCCTTGCCGATGCCGCAGCCGAGCGCGGTGATCAACGTGCCGACTTCCGCGGAACCCAGCATGCGGTCGAAGCGGGCGCGTTCGACATTGAGGATTTTGCCTTTCAGCGGCAGGATGGCCTGGGTCTTGCGGTTGCGGCCCTGTTTGGCCGAGCCGCCTGCGGAGTCGCCTTCGACGATGAACAGTTCCGAAAGCGCAGGATCTTTTTCCTGGCAATCCGCCAGCTTGCCGGGTAGGCCGGCGATGTCCAACGCACCCTTGCGACGGGTGAGATCGCGGGCCTTGCGCGCGGCTTCACGGGCGCGCGCGGCATCGCAGATCTTACCGGCAATGACTTTTGCCTCGGCCGGATTTTCCTGCAGGAATTCTTCCAGTTTCTGCCCAATCACCGCTTCCACGGCCGGCCGCACTTCCGAGGACACCAGCTTTTCCTTGGTCTGCGAACTGAAGCTGGGATCCGGCACTTTCACAGACAGCACAGCAATCATGCCTTCGCGCATGTCATCGCCGGTCGGCGCGATCTTGGCCTGTTTGGCGATGCCGCTCTGCTCGATGTAATTGGTGAGCGTGCGGGTCAGGGCCGAACGGAAACCAATCAGGTGGGTGCCGCCGTCTTTCTGCGGAATGTTGTTGGTGAAACAGAACATGGTTTCCTGGTAGGAATCCGTCCACTGCAACGCGATATCGACCACGATGCCGTCTTTCTCGCCGCTGGCGGCGATGACATTACTGTGCAACGGCGTCTTCAGCTGCGCCAGATGCTCGACGAAGCTGGCGATGCCGCCTTCGTATTCGAACAGATCACGCTTGCCTTCGGGGCGCTCGTCAATCAACTCGATGCGCACGCCGGAGTTGAGGAAGCTGAGCTCGCGCAGGCGTTTGGCCAGAATGTCGTAATGGAACACGACGTCGGTGAAAATCTCGGCGCTCGGGAGGAAGCGCAGGGTGGTGCCGCGCTTGGCGGAATCCGAAATTTTCTTGATGGGATACACCGGTTCGCCCAGCGCGTATTCCTGCTGGTAGTGGCCGCCATCGCGCCAGATATTAAGCCAGAGCGAGGAGGACAAAGCATTGACCACCGATACGCCGACACCATGCAGACCGCCAGAAACTTTGTAGCTGTTGTCATCGAACTTACCGCCGGCATGCAGCACGGTCAGAATCACTTCCGCGGCGGAAACGCCTTCTTCCTTGTGGATATCGACCGGAATGCCGCGGCCATTATCGGAGACCGAACACGAGCCGTCATTGTGCAGAGTGACAGTGACCGTATCGCAATGACCCGCCAAGGCTTCGTCGATGGCGTTATCGACCACTTCGAACACCATGTGGTGCAGACCGGTGCCATCATGGACATCGCCGATGTACATCCCGGGGCGTTTGCGGACGGCCTCCAGGCCGCGAAGGACGGTGATGCGACTGGAATCATAGGTCGATTCCGAACCCGTACGTTCTTGTTCCGTCATGCGATTGTTTAAACTCCAAAATAGAGCATTAAGCGTTTGTTTTATATGGCTATTTTAATAAAATGGCCAACACTCCAATTATACATCAATTCCTCGGCCGCCGCCTATAGTTATTGTGTGCTTGAAATGCGGCCTTGTTCCACGTGAAACAGCTTTAATGCCGGAAAAATTTGGGGGTATATCGGCAGGCTTTCAGTGCCGCTGATCCAAATTTGGGTCTGTGTGCCGGACAGCCAGCTCAGGACCCGTTTAAAGTGGTCGGAATCCAGCTCAGAGGCCAAATCATCAAAGCACAGGATGGGCCAGAAGTGTTTCTCGGCCAGAAACTGCTGGGCTTGCGCCAAGAGTGCCGATAGGGCCAGCAGTTTGGCCTGGCCGCGTGAAAAATGCTCTTGCTGCAACTGGCCTTCCAGGCCGGGCTGCCAGTCCGCCCGGTGCGGACCGACGCCACAGAACCCCGTCTGTAGGTCCCGGTCCCGGTTCAAGCGCAGGGCGTCCAGAAGGCTCATTTGCGATTGACGCCAGCCGGCTACATAGCTAATTGTCGCCGTGCCGCACTCCGGAAGGAATTCCCGGCTTATGGTCTGAAACCCGGGGCTGAGGCGATCCAGATAGTGTTGCCGGTAAAAATGGATGGCTTCGCCGGATTCGGCAAACTCGTGGTCCCAGGCTGCCAGAGTCTCGGTCTTGGGCTGGGTTTTCAGCAAAGCATTACGTTGCTTCAGGGCCCGATTGTAGCGGCGCCATTGGGCATAGAACCCCGGTTCCACGTGAAACAGTGCCCAGTCCAGAAAACGACGGCGGTTTTCGGCGGGGCCTGAGATCAGGGCATGACTCCCGGGCTCGAAACTGAGCACAGGGAAATGACTGCAGAATTGGCTGAGGTTGTCGACATCGTCGCCATCCTGTCGGGCCTGCCAATCATTGCCGCTGTGCGAAAGCCCGGCCTGATGAGCGGCGCCCTGTGTGTCCTGCCATCGGGTAGTGATCTGCAGGGCGCTTGCGCCTTGTTTGATCAAGCCATCCCGGATGCGGCCACGGAAGCTGCGGCCATAGCCCAGAATATGGATGGCTTCGATGATGCTGGTTTTTCCCGCCCCGTTTTCGCCCAGTAAAAGATTAACGCCCGAAACGGGCGTTAATGAGAACTCGGTGAAACAACGCAGGTTGGCAGCCTGCAGTTCAGTCAGATGCATCACAGACGCAGAGGCATAACCACATGGCGGCTACGCTCATGGCTGGCTTCGCGGACCAGGGCGGAGGAATTGCCATCACGGAGCTTGATCAGTACCGTGTCTTCGCGCAGGGCGGAGAGCGCTTCCAGCAGGTAGTTGACGTTGAACCCGATGCTGATGCCTTCAATGGCCGAATCAATGCTGATTTCTTCCTGAGCCTCTTCCTGCTCTGGATTATGCGCGACGATATTGAGTACGCCGGGATTGATGTCCAGCTTCACGCCTTTGAACTTTTCATTCGATAGAATCGCCGCTCGTTGCAGGGCGTTGCGCAGCAAATCACGGTCGATGCGCATTTCCTTGTCGGCACCGATCGGAATGACCGCCTCGTAATCGGGAAACTTGCCTTCAATCAGTTTGGTGCTGAAGGTGACGTCGCTGCGGCTGATGCGCAGATGGTTGTTGCCGACCTCAAGTTCGATGTCGTCGCTGCTGTCTTCCAGCAGGCGCTGGAGCTCGAGCACGCCTTTGCGCGGCATGATGATCTGTTTGCGATTCTCGACACTTTCACTCAGTTCGGTTTCACACAGGGCAAGACGATGACCGTCGGTGGAAACACAGCGCAATGTCGTGCCTTTCAAATCGAACAGCAGACCATTGAGGTAATAACGCACATCCTGCTGCGCCATGGCAAAGGCGGTACGCTCGATCAGTTCCTTCAATGCCGCTTCCGGCACCCGGATGCGCTCGATGATGGCGAGCTGATCGTTTTCCGGGAAATCCCGGGCGGGCAGTGTGGCCAAGGTGTAGCGGCTTTTTCCGGCCTGAATGGTGGCTTTGTCGCCGGAATGGCTGAGCACGATTTTGCTGCCATCGGGCAGGGCGCGCACGATGTCGAACAGTTTGCGTGCAGGAACGGTAACCTCGCCATCCTGGCCGTCATCGATGGTGCATCGGGCCGCCAGTTCGACTTCCAGATCGGTTCCTTTCAAGCTCAGTTGCCCGTTCTCCACCTGCACCAGCAGATTGCTGAGTACTGGCAAGGTCTGTCGACGTTCAACCACATTCACGACCTGTTGCAGAGGTTTCAGAAACGCTTCACGGGAGAGACTAAAACGCATAGTGGGATTCCAATGACTAAGTTAATTATTCAAACTGGTGGTGGTGGTAGAGTTGGAAAAAGTACGGGATAACTCAGTAAATAATTGATTTTTATAACTTATTTCAACTTATAAGGGTGGTGAAGATTGCACTTATCGCATGTGTGTGGATTGTGGATAAGTTTTTACCGGAAGATTCAACCACACCTTATCCACAGTTTGCTCCGAATCTTATTCCGTCAATTTCCGGACCAATTTATCCCAATCTTCGCGGATCTTGCCATCCGATTCACGCAACCCGGAAACAACCCGGCAGCCGTGCAGCACGGTGGTGTGATCACGCCCGCCGAACGCCTCGCCGATTTCCGGCAAACTGTGTTCGGTCAGCTCCTTCGCCAAAGCCATCGCCACCTGCCGCGGCCGCGCCAGCGAACGCGTACGGCGCGCAGACAGCAGATCGGACAACTTCAATTGATAGTAGTCTGCCACGGTTTTCTGAATATTGCTCAAAGAAATGACGGTGGCTTGCGCGCGCATCAAATCTCGCAGGGTTTCCTGGGCGAACTCCAGCGTTATCGGCCGGCCGGTGAAATTGGCACGGGCCGCCAAGGTGTTCAAAGCGCCTTCCAGATCACGCACGCTGGAGTGCAGGCGTTTGGCGATCTGCCAGGCCACATCCGCCGGCAGTTCGATTCCGCGCCGTTGTGCCTTGTCCATCAGGATGGTGGCCCGGGTTTCATCATCCGGCGGTTCAAGCACTACGGAAAGACCCCAGCCCAGCCGTGATTTCAGCCGCGGCTCGAGATTTTCGACTTCGCGCGGATAGCGGTCGCAGGTCAGGATGATCTGCTGCTTGCCGTCCACCAGGGAATTGAAGGTGTGGAAGAACTCTTCCTGGGTGGTGTTCTTGCCGGCGAAGAACTGGATGTCGTCAATCAGCAGCGCATCGACCTGCTGGAACTGCTTCTTGAACTGCGCCATGGTCTTGTCGGCCAGGGCCTTCATCATGGCGTTGAAGAACTGTTCCGAACGCAGGTACAGCACCCGCATGCCCGGGTTGTGGGCCCGCATGAAATTACCGGCGGCGTACATCAGGTGGGTTTTGCCCAGGCCAGTGCTGCCGTAAAGCAGCAGAGGATTGTAGGCCTTGCCCGGGTTCTTGGCGACCTGCAGGGCCATGGCGTGGCCCATCTGGTTGCATTTGCCGACCACGAAGTTGTCGAAGGTGTAATGGCCGTCGACATTGCCCAGGAAATCGGGTTCCGGCGTCTTTTTGGCGGCGGCTTTGGCCGGCGCAGCCGTTTTCGAACTCGACCCGACCTGGATGCGCACCGCCAGGTCCGTGCCGGAATAGTGTTTTGCGAGCTCCTGGATGCGCGGCAAGTAGTGTTCGCGCACCTGATCGACCACGAACGCGTTCGGTGCCAGCAGCTGCAGTTCGTCGCTGTGCCGGCTGGCCTGCAGGGGCTTCAGCCAGGTGTGGACATCTTCCGCCGGATATTCCTGCTCCAGGCGCTGCAAACATTGCGACCAAACGTTCATGCGGGGTTAAATCTTCTGTGGATAACTCACTCGGTTGACCAGTCTAGCCTGTTGCCTCGGGTTCTGCCAAGCGCTACGTGACTTGACGGCAAGCCCGTGAAGCCGTTATGCTTTCCAGTTCACTACACCCCCTTTATGAACGAGGTGCCGTCATGGCCACCAAACGCACGTACCAACCCAGCAATCTGAAACGCAAACGCGACCACGGTTTCCGTGCCCGCATGAAAACCGCCGATGGTCGCAAGGTTCTGGCCCGCCGCCGCGCCAAGGGCCGCGCACGCCTCTGCGTCTAACGCTCCGGCAGCCTCCGGGCTGCCTCTGGCCATGGCCGATCCGTCGCCACAGCCGTTTCCGAAATCCGCACGCCTGCGTGCTGCGCCCGAGTTCCAAGCCGTGTTCAAAACCGGCTTGAAACACTCGGGCGTATTTTTTCGCCTGTATTTCCTGTCCGGCGCGACGCCCGCCCGTCTCGGTCTGGCCGTGCCGAAAAAGGCGGTTCCCCTGTCGGTGTCCCGCAACCGGCTCAAGCGCCTGTGCCGCGAAAGTTTCCGTAGCAGTCCGAAAGTCCAGGGTGATTATGTACTGGTCGCCCAGCCCAGTGCCCGTGATGCCGGCAATGCCGCTGTCCGCGCCGAGCTGGAACAGCTGTTTTCATCGATTACAGCACCGGCGCCCTTGTAAAACAGGCGCGCGGCACCCAAACACAGTAAAATTGGCACCTTGCCCTGCCGCCTGCTGAAACTACTCATGAATCAAACGCGCACCTTTCTCCTGATTGCCTGGCTGGCGGTCGCTTTTCTGTTGTTCCAGCAGTGGCAAACCCCGGCGCCGACAGCTCCGGCACCGGCCGTCAACGCCCCCACCGCGCTTGCACCGGTGCCGGCAGCCGTCGGCGCGTTGCCGGCATTGCCCGACACGCCCGTGGCCGGAGCGCCGGCATTGCCGGTGGTCGCCGCCGCAAACAACGCACAAACCGTAGAAATCGTCACCGATGTGTTCCGCCTAACCGTGGACCTGAAAGGCGTGAGTATCGTGCGCGCCGAACTGCTGACCTATTCGAAGGAAAAAAAGCCGGGCAGCACCAACGTGTTGTTGCTGGATAACGGCAGCACCGATTTCTTCATCGCCGAATCCGGCTGGCTGACCCGCACGCATGCCGCCGAGCCCAACCATAATGCGCAGTTCAGCACCGCAGACGGCCAGCGCCGTTATGAATTGAAGCAGGGCCAGGACAGCCTGTCGGTACCGTTTGTCTGGACCGATGCCAGCGGCATCAGCCTGACCAAAACCCTGGTGCTGCAACGGGGCAAGTTCGAGATCGCCCTGCAGCAGACTCTGCGCAACACCGGCGCCGCGCCGTGGTCCGGCTTTGCCTACGAACAGCTCAAGCGCATCCCGCCGCCGCCGCCGCCGAAACATGCCGGCTTCACCAATCCGGAATCGTTCAGCTTCATCGGTTCTGCCTGGTACGGCGAGCCCGACAAATACGAAAAAATCAGTTTTGCCGATTACTATGATGACGGCGTGATCCAGAGTCCGAACAAAGCCATCACCGATGGTTGGTTCGGCATGCTGCAGCATCACTTCGTCTCGGTCTGGTTGCCTGCCAAAGGCGATACCCAGACCTACTCTCTGGCCACCGAAGGCCCCCTGTCGCAGGCCTATTATCTGGTGCGCGGCATTTCCGGCGAAACCGTGATTGCGCCAGGCGCCAGCCACAGCCGCGAAGACCGCCTGTGGGTCGGTCCGAAAGCGCAGAAAGCGATGAACGCCGTGCACCCGACGCTGGATCTGAGCGTGGATTACGGCATTTTCAGTTTCCTCGCGCAGCCGCTGTTCTGGCTGCTTTCCAAGCTGCATGATCTGCTCGGCAACTGGGGTTGGGCCATCATCGCCATCGTCATCGTGTTGAAGGCCGTGTTGTTCCCGCTCTCGGCCAAGCAGTACCAGAGTATGGCTCGAATGCGCGCCATCCAGCCGCGCATCGAGGCGTTGAAAGAACGCTACGGCGACGACCGCCAGAAATTCGCGGTCGCGCAGATGGAGCTGTATAAGAAGGAAAAAATCAATCCGGCCGCCGGCTGTCTGCCGATGCTGATTCCGATCCCGATTTTCCTGGCGCTCTACTGGGTGCTGGTGGAATCGGTCGAGCTGCGTCAGGCGCCGTGGATCGGCTGGATCCAGAACCTGACCGACGCCGATCCGTATTTCATCCTGCCGGCACTGAATCTTATCGTCATGTTCCTGACCCAGAAGCTGACGCCGATGCCGGGCATGGATCCGCTGCAGAAAAAGATGATGACCTTCATGCCGCTGATCTTCGGCGTGATGATGGCCTTCTTCCCGTCCGGCTTGGTGCTGTACTGGGTGACCAACGGTCTGCTCGGTCTGGCCCAGCAATGGTGGATGACCAAGAAATACGGCACGCACGGTCACCATCCCGCGCCGGCGAAATAATCCGGCGCGTGCGATGACGGCCACGACCGACACCATCGCCGCGCTCGCCACCGCCTTCGGTCCGGCCGGCGTCGGCATTGTCCGGGTGTCCGGGCCGAAAGCGCGTGAAATCGGTGAAAGTCTGTGCGGTCAAAGTCTGAAGCCGCGCCATGCGCTGCACGCGCATCTGCGCGAGGGCAGCGGCGAAGTGCTCGATGACGCCGTGCTGATTTATTTCCAGCGCCCGCACTCCTATACCGGCGAAGACGTACTGGAATTGCAGGCGCACGGCAATCCGTCCCTGCTCAATGCCATTCTGCGCGAATGCCGCCGCTTGGGCGCACGTGATGCGCGCCCCGGGGAGTTCACCGAACGCGCCTTCCTCAACGACAAACTCGATCTGGCCCAGGCCGAAGCCGTGGCCGATCTGATTGCCGCGCAATCGGAAACCGCGGCCCGCGCCGCTCGCCGTTCGTTGGACGGCGTGTTCTCGAAGCGTTGCCATGCCGTGGCTGAACAGCTGGTGCACGCCCGCGTTTACGTGGAAGCGGCGCTGGATTTTCCCGATGAAGAAATCGATTTTCTGGCCGCGCCGGAAATCCGCAATCTGCTGGAACGCGGTAAAACCGATCTGGCGCAGCTGCGCGCTGAGGCCGAGCAGGGCAAGCGCCTGATGGACGGCCTGCATGTGGTCATCGTCGGTGCGCCCAATGCCGGCAAGTCGTCCTTGCTCAACGCCCTGGCCGGCGAAGACCGCGCCATCGTCACCGACATCGCCGGTACCACCCGCGATGTGCTGCGTGAAACCATCCAGGTCGATGGCCTGTGGCTGACCTTGGCGGACACCGCCGGGCTGCGCGAAACCGAAGAAACCGTGGAAGCCGAAGGCATCCGCCGCGCCCGCGGTGAGCTGGCCAAGGCCGATCTGGTGCTGGCCGTGCTCGACGATACCAGCAACGCCTTCGCGTCTTTGGCCGAAGCCTTGCAGGGCAGCGCCGCCCGTATTCTCTGGCTACACAACAAATCCGATTTGAGCGGGCATGCCATTGGCCGGGAACAACGCGATGACGGCGTGCATCTGTGGTTGTCGGCCAAGAACGGCGAAGGCCTGGAGGCGCTGCGTCATGAGCTGGCGCAGGCCGCCGGATTCGGCGAAAGCGGGACCGGCAGTTTCAGTGCCCGTGCACGCCATATTGAAGCTTTGGATCTGGCCGCCGCGCATCTCGCGGCTGCTACAGGATTGTGCAATCAGGCCCAGGCCGAGTTGGCCGCCGAAGAACTGCGCCTCGCGCACAACGCCATCGGTTCGATTACCGGACACATGGATGCCGACGCGCTGCTCGGCCGGATTTTTTCGAGTTTCTGTATCGGGAAGTAAGTGATTACTTTGCACTACGTCATTTCCCAAAACCCCTGAAATCAACGACAATAAGCCCACTTCACGAACCTCGGTTCGGCAGGGCGCACGGCCAATCCGTGCCGATGCCGGCCGCCCGCACAACGAGACGCCGAAACTATGTCCGATACCCCCAAAATCATTTATACGCTAACCGACGAAGCCCCGTTCCTGGCCACCCAATCGCTGTTGCCGATCGTGAGCGCGTTCACCGCCGCCGCCGGCGTGGCCGTGGAAACCCGCGACATCTCCTTGGCCGGCCGCATCATCGCCCAATTCACCGACCGCCTGCCAGAGCGCCAGCGTATTGCCGACGATCTGGCAGAACTCGGCCAGCTGGCGACCCAGGCGGAAGCCAACATCATCAAGCTGCCCAACATCAGCGCTTCGGTGCCGCAGCTCAAAGCCGCCATCGCCGAACTGCAGGACCAGGGCTATGCGCTGCCGGATTTTCCGGAAGAAGCGCGCAGCGACGAGGAAAAGGACATCAAGGCGCGTTACGCCCGGGTCATGGGCAGCGCGGTCAACCCGGTGCTGCGTGAAGGCAACTCCGACCGGCGCGCGCCGCTGTCGGTGAAGAATTACGCACGCAAGCATCCGCACAAAATGGGCGCTTGGCGTTCCGATTCGAAAACCCATGTGGCGCATATGGCCGACGGCGATTTCTACGGCAGCGAGCAATCGGTGCAGATCAGCCAGGCCGGCAATGTCGTCATCGAGTTCACCGGCAACGACGGCCAGCACTTCCTGCTCAAGCGCGATCTCAAGGTCGGCGTCGGCGAATTGCTCGATGCTTCGGTGATGCGCGCCAAAGCATTGGCGGCTTTCATCGATGAACAGATCGCCGATGCCCGCAGTCAAAATGTGCTGTTCTCACTGCACCTGAAAGCGACCATGATGAAGGTGTCCGATCCGATCATGTTCGGCATTGCGGTTAAACGCTTCTACGCCGATGTGCTGGCCAAGCATTCGGCAGTGCTTGATGAGGCCGGATTCGATGCCAACAACGGCATCGGCGATCTGGTCGCGCGCCTGCCGCAATTGCCGGAAGCCGTACGTGCCGAAATCGAAGCCGACCTTACCGCGCAGTACGCCGTGCGCCCAGGCGTGGCGATGGTCAATTCCGACAAAGGCATCACCAACCTGCATGTGCCGAGCGACGTCATCGTCGATGCCTCCATGCCGGCGATGATCCGTGATAGCGGCGGCATGTGGAATGCCGAAGGCAAACTGCAGGACGCCAAGGCGGTCATTCCCGACCGCTGCTATGCCGGCATCTATCAGGTCGTCATCGACGACTGCAAAGCCAACGGCGCGTTCGATCCGGCCAGCATGGGCTCGGTGCCGAACGTGGGCCTGATGGCGCAGGCCGCCGAAGAATACGGCTCGCACAACAAGACCTTCCAGATTGCAGCCGATGGCGTGGTGCGCGTGCTCGATGGCGAAGGCGAAGTGCTGATGCAGCATAGCGTTGAGGCCGGCGACATCTGGCGCATGTGCCAGACCAAAGACGCGCCGGTGCGCGATTGGGTCAAGCTAGCGGTCAACCGTGCGCGCCTGAGCAACACCCCGGCGGTATTCTGGCTGGATGCTACCCGCCCGCACGACCGCAATCTCATCACCTTGGTTGAGCGTTATCTGAAACAGCACGACACCGCCGGACTCGATCTGCGAATTCTGGCGCCGGTGGATGCCATGCGTCACACGCTGGCGCGCACCCGCCAGGGCCAGGACACCATTTCGGTGACCGGCAATGTGCTGCGCGATTACCTGACCGATCTGTTTCCGATCATGGAGCTCGGCACCAGCGCAAAGATGCTGTCGATCGTTCCGTTGATGGCCGGCGGCGGCCTGTTCGAAACCGGTGCCGGCGGCTCGGCGCCGAAACACGTGCAGCAGTTCACCGCCGAAAATTACCTGCGCTGGGATTCGCTCGGCGAGTTCCTGGCCTTGGCGGCCTCGCTCGAACACTTGGCCGAAACCACCGGCAATGCCCGTGCCCGCGTTCTGGCGGATGCGCTGGACATCGCCAACGGCCGCTTCCTCGACACCGACAAATCGCCGGGCCGCAAGCTCGGCACCATCGACAACCGCGGCAGCCATTTCTACCTCGCCCTGTATTGGGCGCAGGCACTGGCGGCCCAGGACGCCGATGCGTCGCTGAAGGCCCGCTTTGTGCCGATCGCCAAAGCCCTGACCGAGAACGAGGCCAAGATCGTCGCCGAACTTCTTGCCGTGCAGGGCCACGCGGTGGATATCGGCGGCTATTACCGTCCAAACCCGGAAAAAATGGCGACCGCACTGCGCCCCAGCACTACCTTGAATGCGGTGTTGGCGGCGGTTTAAATCAGACCATGAAATCCACCGCACTGCGCTACGCCCTTGTTGGCCTGTTGGCCGGCGCATTGATTGCTGCTGCCGTTGCCTTTCTGCTCATGCGCCAGCAGACGCCGGAGGCACAGCCGCGCCCCACATCGGTGGCCGAACTGCAGCGTTTCGAAACCTTCGGCTTGGCGCTGCCGGCGCTGGGCGTTGACCGCACCGTGCGCGTGTACCTGCCGCCGGATTATGCCGACTGCAAGGACTGCCGTTATCCGGTCGTGTACTTCATGGACGGGCAGAATGTATTCGACGCCGCGACCAGCTATGCCGGTGAATGGGGCGTTGATGAAGTGCTCGACGGCTTGTATGAAAAGCATGGTCTGGCGGTGATTGCCGTCGCCATCGACCATGGCGGCGAAGCGCGCATGCAGGAGCTCAGCGTGTGGTCTCATTCCGAGTTCGCGCCCGCCAGGGGTGAAGCCTATCTGGCCGATCTCATCGGTGCAGTGAAGCCGGCGGTGGATGCACGCTACCGGACACAGACGGAAGCCGCTACCACCGTCATTGTTGGCAGCTCCATGGGCGGATTGATGGCGCATGCGGCCGTGATGCGCCACCCGGAGGTATTTGGCCGCGCCTTGGTTTTTTCGCCCAGCTATTGGTTTTCCCCCGCCATCGCCCAAGAGACCGCAATAACGCCTCTGCAGCCCGGACAGCGCGTGTACGTTTATGTCGGCGGCTCCGAGGGCGATGACATGCTGTCCGATGCCGAAGCGATGGCCGTGCGCTGGAAGGCCACGTTGCCGGCCACCTCGGCACTGCAGTTCGCCGCCGCCGCCAAAGCCGGTCACAACGAAGCGGCCTGGCGCACGGCTCTGCCCGACGCCCTGTGCTGGACTTTCGCGCCGGCGTGCGAGGCCGCAAAGCCGGCCCGTTAGATACGCGCCAATTGGTTGTCTTAGGTCCGAAGAAGGTCGTGCTGTGGCCTAGTTCCAAAAACCCAATGAAATCTTTACCGGCGGCAAACTGCATCCACCGCAGCCCTGACGGAAAGCCGCGAAATTCGCTAGACTGTCTGCCTTGTTCATTCAACTGGGGATTGCCATGAAACCGTTATATCTGCTTACCGCTACCGGCCTGCTGGCCACTGCCAACGCCTTTGCCCAACACGACCATGCCGCCGCGCCCGCGGCCGAGACCGCACCCAAGGCGATGTGCGGCATGGATCACGGCGACGGCAAGAAGGCCTGCGACATGCCGATGGACGGCAAAGGCATGGACCATGAAAAAGGCATGACGCCGGAAATGATGGCCGCACATCACCGCGAGATGCTGCAGCAAATCCTTAAAGGCGATTGGCGCGATCCGAAAAACACGGCCCGCGATCAATACCGCCATCCGCTGGAAACCCTGATGTTCTTCGGCATTACCCCGCACAGCAAGGTCATCGAAATCTCGCCGGGCGGCGGCTGGTATTCCGAAATCATCGCCCCATATGCCACCAAACACGGCAGCTACACCGGTGCAGTCACCAGCCCGGCCGTGATCGAAAAGGAAAGTTCGAAAGCCTATTACGCGAAACAGAACCAGGCCCTGCGCGACAAGTTCGCCGCCAAGCCCGAAATCTACGGCAAAGCCGCGCTACATGAATATGATCCGGCCAAGCCGGAGTTCGGCGCGCCCGGCTCGGCCGATGCCGTGCTGACCTTCCGAAACGTGCACAACTGGCGCATGGCCAAGCAGGCCGAAAGCATGTTCGCCGGTTTCTTCGCGGTGCTGAAAAAAGGCGGCACGCTCGGCGTGGTCGAACACCGCGCCGCCAAGGACGTGGCCGAAGACGACAGGTCCGGATACGTTTCCGAAGCGCAAGTCATCGCATTGGCGACCCAGGCCGGTTTCAAGCTGGATGCCCGCAGCGAAGTGAATGCCAACCCGAACGACACCAAGGATTATCCGGGCGGTGTCTGGACCTTGCCGCCGACCTACGGCCAGGGCGATAAGGATCGTGCCAAATACCAAGCCATCGGTGAAAGCGACCGCATGACCCTGCGTTTCGTGAAACCCTAAACCGTTTCGCCGGTCTGCAGTTTCCAAAGCGCCGTGTAAGCGGCGTTTTGTTTGAGCAGCTCATCATGCGTGCCGGACTCGACGATCCGGCCGCCATCCAGCACGTGGATGCAATCGGCGAAACGCACGGTCGACAGCCGGTGCGCCACGATCAGGCAGGATCGGCTGTGATTCAGCCGTGTCAGCGAGCGCTGGATGGCCGCTTCGGTTTCGTTATCCACCGCCGAAGTCGCCTCGTCCAGAATCAGCAGGGCCGGATTTTTGTACAGTGCCCGGGCCAGCGCGATACGCTGGCGCTGGCCGCCGGACAGCAGACTGCCGCGTTCACCGACCGGGCTGTCGTAGCCGTTCGGCAGTGCGCTGATGAAGCCGTGCGCTTCGGCAGCGATCGCCGCCGCGCGCACCCGTTCCGGATCAGGAAGTTGTCCGTACGCGATGTTTTCCGCCACAGAGCCGTCGGTCAGGAACGATTCCTGAGCGACGTAACCGATGGCGGCGCGCAGTGAGGATTTCGACAGCATGCGCAGATCCTCGCCGTCGAAATGGATTTCACCGGATTGTGCTTCAATGAAACCGAGGGCCAGTTTGATCAGCGTGCTTTTGCCGCTACCGGTAACGCCGACCAGTGCGATAGTGGCGCCGGCAGGAATGTTCAGGCTGACGCTGTGCAGCACCGGCGTGGCGCCGTAGGCGAAGCTGACCGCATCGAACGTGAGCGCACCGCGCACGGGTGTTTTCACCACCACCGTTCCGTCGGCTGTCGGCGCGATGTCCAGCAGATCCATGACCCGGTCGACCGAGGCCATAGCCCGCTGGTACAGATCGGTCATATCGGCCAGACGCGTCATCGGCCACAACAGGCGTTGGGTCAGATAGACCAGCGCCGAATAACTGCCGACCCCGAGTTCACCCTTGAGTACCAGTGAGCCGCCGTACAGCAGGGTCATCACGAAGCCGGCCAGAATCGCCATGCGGATCACCGGGGTGATTGCCGCCGAATAGCGGATCGCATCGCGATTGTGTTTGCGGAAGCCGTCGCTGGCCGCGCGCAGGTGTTCGGCCTCGAAGTTTTCGGCGGTATAGGCTTGGATGGTGCTCATGCCCTGCAGGTTATTGGCCAGCCGGTTGGACACGCCCGCGGCGGCTTCGCGCGCCGCGGTATAACGCGGATACAGGCGCTTCTGGAACCAGAAGGTGCCGAACAGGATGAGCGGAATCGGCAGCAGGGCCAACACCGCGGTGCTGGCGGTGAGCGAAAAGAACACCGCGCCGACCAGAAGCGAAGACACACCGACCTGAATCAGGTCGTTGGCGCCGGTGTTGAGGAAGCGTTCGATCTGGTTGACGTCTTCATTCAGTGCCGCCATCAAGCGTCCGGAACGCTCTTCCTGGATGAAGTCCGGCGGCAGGCGCTGGATGTGTGAATACGCTTCGAGGCGCAGATCATGCTGCAGATTCTGCGCGAGATTGCGCCAGACCAGACGATGCAGGTATTCAAACAGCGATTCGCAGACCCACACCACCACGGTAAGACCGACCAGCACCCAGAGCTGATGCATCGGATCGGCAATGCCCAGGCGCGCCAGAAACGATTCGCGCTGGTTGACTACCACATCGACTGCGACGCCGATCAGGATTTCCGGCAGCACGTCGAACGCCTTGTTCAGCACCGAATACAGCACGCCACGGCGTATCGCCGTGCGGTAGGGTTCGGCGAAACGGCGCAGGCGTTTCAGGGGATGTACGGAAATCATCGGCGGGCCAGCTCTTTTTGCGGTTACACTGGCTTATGTTAATCGCTTTCAACAAGCCCTACGGCGTGCTGACGCAATTCACCGACCAAAGCAGGCCACCGCGGCCGACGCTGGCAGGGTTCGGCTTGCCGCAGGATGTGTATGCCGCCGGACGGCTCGACATCGATTCCGAAGGCCTGTTGCTGCTGTCCGACGACGGCGCCCGCATCGCCCAAATTTCGTCGCCGAAATTCAAATGGCCGAAAACCTATCTGGTGCAGGTTGAAGGCGTGGCCGATGAAACCCATCTGGCCCAGCTGCGCGCTGGTGTGGTGCTGAACGACGGACCGACCCAACCTGCCACCGCACGCCTGCTCGAAAAAGCACCCGATTGGCTGTGGCCGCGCGATCCGCCGGTACGGTTCCGCAAGAGCCTGCCGGAATCCTGGCTGGAACTGACCATCAAGGAAGGCCGCAATCGGCAGGTGCGCCGCATGTGCGCCGCGGTCGGTCTGCCCTGTCTTCGCCTGGTGCGCATCTCGGTGGGCCCACACCGGCTTGACGGCTTGGCGCCGGGGCAATGGCGCAGCGAAGCCGGATGAATAAAAAACCCGCCCATCGGCGGGTTTTTGTTGAGGCCGCAACGAGTGAGCATTCAGCCGATCAGGTTCCCCGTGGCTTGGCGCGGTGGGTGGCCGGTGCATTCCACGGGTCTTCCGGCCAAGGGTGGCGCGGATAACGGCCTTTCATTTCCTTGCGCACTTGTGCATAGGTGCTGTTCCAGAAATTCTTCAAGTCCTGGGTGATCTGCAGCGGCTTGCCGCCCGGGGAAAGCAGATGCAGCATCACCGTCACAAAGCCGTCGGCAATGCGCGGCGATTCGGCCAGACCGAACAGTTCCTGCAGTTTGACTGCCAATACCGGCGGACCGTCTTCGGCATAGGCAATCGTGCGCTCAATGCCGGATGGCACCTTCAGTGACGTCGGCGCCAGCCGGTCGATCTGCTGGCGCGTGTTCCAATCGAAAAGCCCGTAAAGCGCATCGCCCAGTGCTGCCGCGTCCAGACTGTCCAGGCGCGATTTGCCGCGCAGCGCCGGCTGCAGCCAATCTTCCAGTGTGGCCAGCAGCGCCGGTTCCGATAAATCCGGCAGTGGCAGTTCCGGTAGCCATTCGCGCAGACGGCAGACCCGCAACCGGAATTGCTGCGCCTTCTCGGTCCAGGGCAGGATGTGCAGACCCTTCAGGCGCACCAAGGCGCATAGCGCGGCGGCGGCCTGCTCGGGATCCACTTTGCCGCCGGACTGGCTGGACAGCACGATCTGATCAAAGCGACGTTCACGGCGGGCAATCAGGGCATTGCTGCGCTCATCCCAACGCACGCTATCGCTACTGATGAAGCGTTCCGGAAAATCCTGTTCGAGACGGTGCACATCGAGCGGCGTGGCCCGCAGAATCAACGCTTCCTTGGCGTCGAATTTCAGTTCACTGGCACACAGCCAGGATTCGCCATACAGGGCACTATCGGCATGAATGCGCGCCATTTTGCCGCTAGCTAATTGATAGCGCAGCGGGTCGTGTTCGTGTTGTTTGCCGATGCGGTCGGGAAACGCATGCAGCAGCACATCGCCGAGTGCATGCGCCGGCACCGATGCCGGCGGCAAGGTTTTGCAGCGCAGTCGGCGACGCCATTGTGCCGATGCGGCATCAATCAGTTTCAGGCCGCTGCTGCTGGCGCCATGCAACGGGCGGCGGGCGCGTAAATCGGCCAAGCCCTGCCAACGCGACTGCCAATCCTCGCGACGGTAACCGATCAACGGATCACGCGCTTCGATCAGTGCGGCCAGATCGCAGGCCAGGGCTTTTTCGCTGTCGTCATGCACGGCCAGCAACATCGCGGCCAGGCGCGGATGCGTACCCAAGCAGAGCATGCGTCGGCCAAGCGCGGTGATGCGCCGATCGCCATCGAGTGCGCCCAGCGCAATCAGCAAATCACGCCCCGCTTGCAGGGCGCCGGTCGGCGGCGGATCGACGAAGGGCAGCTCCGTTCCGCCCCAGGCCGCCAGTTCGAGCGCCAAGCTGCTCAATTCGCCGTGCTGGATTTCCGCGCGGCGCATCGGTTCCAGGCGTTGCGAGGCCGGCCATAGCCGGTAACTCCAGCCGCTACTGACGCGTCCGGCGCGTCCGCTGCGTTGATCGGCCGAGGCCTGTGAAATCGCTACTGTCTGCAAGCGGCTGAAGCCCGAGTTCGGATCAAAACGCGGTTCACGCGCCAGCCCGGAATCGATGACCACGCGCACGCCCGGCAAAGTCACGCTGGATTCGGCGACATTGCTGGCCACCACCACGCGCCGGATGCCGTTGCCGGCCGGCAGCAGAACGCGGCTCTGCTGTTCAACCGGAAGATCGCCATGCAATGCGAGCACTTCCAGCTGCGCCGAGGCCAAGGGCATCAGCGCATCCTGCAGACTCTGTATATCGCGGCGCCCGGGCAGAAACACCAGCACATCGCCCGGATGCTGCTGCAGGACCTGTTCCACGGCACGCCGGCATTGCGCGACCAGGGCTTCGTCTTTGCGCGCCGGAAAGTGTGTGATTTCAACCGGAAAACTACGGCCTTCGCTGCTCAGGCGCGGTGCGTCGAGTTGTGTGGCCAGACGCTCACCGTCGAGCGTGGCCGACATCACCACAAGCCGCAGATCCGGACGCAGCTGCTGTTGGATGTCGCGGGTCATGGCCAGACCGAGGTCGCCGGCCAGATGACGTTCGTGGAATTCATCGAACAGGATCGCCGCCACATCGTCCAGCATCGGATCGTCCTGGATGCGCCGGGTCAGCAGACCTTCGGTCAGCACTTCAACTTCAGTGGCCGCGGAAACCCTGGATTCGAAACGGATACGGTAACCGATGCGTTGCCCAACCGCCTCGCCGATCTGCTGGGCCATGAAGCCGGCAGCCGCGCGTGCGGCGACGCGACGGGGTTCCAGCATCAGGATTTTCCGGCCATCGCGCCAGGGTGCGTTCAGCAGGGCCAGCGGAACCTGCGTGGTTTTACCCGCGCCGGGCGGCGCTTCCAGGACCAGACGCGGGTGTTTCGCCAGCGCATCGAGAATGTCCGGCAGCAGGGTCTGGATCGGGAAATCGGGCATACGGCTATTGTATGCGCTCGCCGGACCGCTTGCCGTGTGCCTGCAACGGTACAATAGTGGCATGGAATTGATCGACATCGGTGCCAACCTCGGCCATGAAAGCTTCGACCACGATCTCGACGAGGTCTTGACGCGTGCGCGTGCGGCCGGCATTTCGCAGATGGTGGTGACCGGTGCCTCCCGCGAGGGCTCGCCGAAAGCGCTGGCGCTGGCACAGGCGCACCCCGGATTTCTGTATGCCACCGCCGGCGTACATCCGCATCATGCGCTGGAAGTGACCGCCGAGGGCATGGCCGAAATGCGCGCCTTGCATGCCCATCCCGAGGTGCGGGCGGTGGGCGAATGCGGCCTGGATTATTTCCGCGATCTGGCCCCGCGCCCCGCACAGCGCCGCGCGTTCGAATGGCAGCTTGAGCTGGCGGCCGAGCTCGGCAAACCGCTGTTCCTGCACCAGCGCGATGCCCATGCCGATTTCATGGGTGTGATGAAGGAATTCGAGGGCCGCATCGGCCCGGCCGTGGTGCATTGTTTCACCGGCACGCGCGAAGAGCTGTTCGATTGCCTCGATGCTGATTTCTACATCGGCATCACCGGCTGGCTGTGCGATGAGCGCCGCGGCGGCCATCTGCGCGACATCGTCAAGAACATTCCGGCCGACCGCCTGATGATTGAAACCGACGCGCCGTATCTGCTGCCGCGCACGGTCCGACCGATGCCTTCGCATCGCCGCAACGAACCGATGTACCTGAAGCACATCGTCGAAGAGCTGGCGCGTGACCGCGGTGAAACCCCGGAACAGACCGCCGCCGCCAGCACCGCCACCGGCCGCGCCTTCTTCGGCTTGCCGGTGCCGGCATGATTGCGGTCAACGAGCGCATCGTCATTCCCGAACAGGACATCACCGAACGCGCGATCCGCTCCAGCGGTCCGGGCGGACAGAACGTCAATAAAGTGTCGACCGCCATCGAGCTGCGTTTTTTCATCTGGGCCTGCGCCGCGCTGCCGGATGCGGTCAAGCAGCGCCTGGCGAAAAAGCGCGACCAGCGCATTACCGAATCCGGCGAAATCATCATCCAGGCCCAGCGCTTCCGCAGCCAGGAGCAGAACCGCGAAGATGCCCGCCAACGCCTGGCGGCGCTGGTGCGCTCGGTACTGGAGCCGCCGAAGCCGCGGATGGCCACCAAACCCACGCGCGCCTCGCAGCGCCGGCGCTTGGAAAACAAAAGGGCGCATGGCACACTCAAGCAGCAGCGTCAGGCCCCCGGCGCCAGTGAGGACTGATGTCGAACGTACTGCCGCTGCCGCCCAACGCCCCGCCCGCCAACACGCCGCCCTGGTTGCGCCGCTTGGCCGGACGCCTGCTGTCGATCAGCGGCTGGAAGATGGTTGGTGAATGGCCGGATCTGAAAAAAATGGTGGTGGTCGGCGCGCCGCATTCCTCGGCCTGGGATGCCATCCATGGCCTGATTGCGAAAGTGGCGATGGATCTGCATATCGTGTTCATGGGCAAGCAGGAAGTGTTTTTCTGGCCACTGGGCAGCCTGCTCAAATGGCTGGGCGGCATTCCAGTCAACCGCGCCAATCCCGGCGGCATCGCCAATCAGGTCGCCGAGCAGATGATTGCCGCCGATCGCATGTGGTTCGTGCTTGCGCCCGAGGGCACCCGCCGCGCGGTGACGCAGTGGAAGACCGGATTTTGGAAAATCGCGAAAAAAGCCGACGTGCCGGTGGTATGCGTTTACTTCGATTATCCAAGCAAAACCATCGGCGTCGGCCGGGTGTTCCATCTCAGCGATAACATGGCCGCCGACATCGCCGCCATCAAGGCCTGGTACGCGCCGTATCAGGGCAAACACCGCGGTGTCTGAACGCTATCTGCTGCACTGGCACCTAATGCGCCTTTACAGGACCGGGAGCGGAGGCTAGGATGGGTCTTTGCTTCCGAGGACATATCATGCGTACCGCATTCCGCTGGGTTTTCCGCCTATTCCTGCTATTGCTCGCCGCCTTGGCTTTGTTGCTGATTCACAGCATTTGGTTCAAGCCCATCAAGCCAAACTGGTTCTATGACCGGGTATTCATGGAGTACGGTTTCCAGGATCCGCAGATGATGAGCTCGATGCGCATGCTGCCCAGCTGGATGGATTGGTACAGCGACGATTTGACCGACCAGAGTCTGGCCCAGGAAAAGAAACTGCAGGAAAAAGTGCGCGCCGATCTGAAAACGCTTCGCCGATACGACCGTGCCGGCATGAACGAGGCCGACGCCTTGAATTACGACATGCTCGAATATTTCCTGGCCCTGCAGGTCGAGGGCGAGAAGTACGCGCACCACAATTACCCGCTGAACCAGCTTTTCGGCATTCAGAATGAATTTCCGACCTTCATGGCCACGCAGCATCCGGTAGGTACGCCGTCCGAAGCGGAAGACTATCTTGCACGTCTGGGCAAGGCCCCGGTCATGGTTGCGCAGGTCATGGAAGGCTTGCAGGTCCGCGAACGGGAGAACATCACGCCGCCGACCTTCGTTGTGGAAAAGGTGTTGAAGGAAATGCGCGCATTCGCGGCGGCCGAGCCGACCAAGAACATCCTGTATACCTCGTTGGTCGAAAAAATCGACAAGGCTGGAGAAAAAGCCATCAGCGCCGATCAGCGCAAAGCCATACTGGCGGAAACCGAGGCGGCCATCCGTGACAAAGTGTATCCGGCATATGGCAAATTCATTGCCTATTATGAACAGTTGCTGCCGAAAACCACGGGCAATCACGGGGTCTGGGCCCTGCCGGATGGCAAGGCGTTTTATGCCTATGCCGTAAAGATGCATACCACCACCGACAAGACGCCGGATGAAGTGCACCAGCTCGGTCTTTCCGAAGTGGCGCGGATTGAAGCTGAAATGGAAATCATCCTGCAGGCGGAAGGCCTGACCCTCGGTTCGGTCGGCGCGCGCGTGCAGGGCATCTCCAAGCGCCCCGACCAGCTTTATGCCAATACCGATGCTGGCCGTCAGCAGATCATCGATGATTTCCAGACCATCATTGACGACATCGACAAGGGCCTGACGCCGTATTTCAACGTGCGTCCGAAAACCGGCGTCAAGGTCGAACGCGTTCCGGTTTTCCGCGAAGCCACTGCGCCCGCCGCCTACTACAACCCGCCCGCTTTCGACGGTTCGCGGCCCGGCGTTTTCTACATCAACCTGCGCAACACCGGTGAAGTCGCCAAATTCGGAATGCGCACGCTGGCCTATCATGAAGGCATTCCCGGACACCATTTCCAGATTGCCATCCAGCAGGAACTGTCCGGCGTGCCGATTTTCCGCAAGGTGCTGCCGTTTACCGCCTATGCCGAAGGCTGGGCCCTCTATTCCGAACGTCTGGCCTGGGAGGCCGGTTTCCAAAAAGCGCCGCTCGATAACCTCGGCCGTCTGCAGGCGGAAATGTTCCGAGCCGTGCGTCTGGTGGTGGATACCGGCATGCATGAAAAGCGCTGGACCCGCGAGCAGGCCATTGCCTACATGCTGGATAAAACCGGCATGCCGGAAACCGACGTCGTTGCTGAAATCGAACGCTATCTGGTGATGCCCGGACAGGCGCTGGCCTACAAGGTCGGCATGAATAAAATACTCGAACTGCGCGATAACGCCAAAAAGCAGCTCGGTCCGAAATTCGATTTGAAGGCCTTTCATGACGTAGTGTTGACCGGCGGCAGCATGCCGATGGCCCTGCTTGAACGCCGGGTCCAGCAGTGGATCGATAAACAGAAATAAAAGCACTCACAGAAAAAAAAATACCGCCCGGAAGGGCGGTATTTTTTTAACAACCGATCAGGCTCAGGTCAGATACCAGACTTCCACCGGGCCGATATGTTTGAAGGTCATGGCGTTGCCGCGACGGTCAAGCGATTTGCCGACCGGCAGCCGGATCCAACCTTCCGATACGCAGTACTCGGCGACATTGGTGTATTCCACGCCTTTGAAACGTACGCCGATGCCGCGGTCGAGCGCAGCCTCGTTGAAATACGGGCTGCGGTTGTCGAGGGCAAGGCGGTCAGGCGGGATATCGGTGCTCATGGCCGGATTCTGGATGAATGGATGCTGTATTTTACGCCGGTGCCGGCCGCTTGGGGAAATGCCGTCGCTCGCCTGCATGCTACACTTCGGCGCATGTCCCGATTCGTCTTCTTTCTGTCCTTGGTGCTGCTGGCTGCCTGCAGCAGCACGCCGCCGCCCAAGACCGTGCCGCCCACGGTAGTCACCGCACCGAAGCCGGCACCTTTGCCGAAAATCCGCATCGGTCTGGCGCTCGGCGGCGGTGCCGCGAAGGGCTTCGCGCATATCGGCGTGATCAAGATATTGGAAGCCAACGGCATCCGGCCTGAAGTCGTGGCCGGCACCAGCGCCGGCAGTGTGGTCGGCGTGCTGTATGCCAGTGGCATGGATCCTTACCGTCTGCAGCAACGCGCCGTGGCGCTTGATGAGTCGGCCATCCGCGATGTCAGTCTTTTTTCCGGCGGCGTGGTCAAAGGCCAGAAGCTTCAGGATTACGTGAACGGTCAGATCGGCGGCAAGCCGATCGAGCGTCTGCCCAAACCGTTCGCGGCCGTGGCCACGCAGCTGGAAAACGGCCAGCGCACGGTGTTCAACCGCGGCAACGCCGGTCAGGCGGTGCGCGCGTCAAGCAGCATTCCCGGGGTGTTCGAGCCGGTCAAGATCGGCGGCAAAACCTATGTCGATGGCGGCGTGGTCAGCCCGGTGCCGGTGGATGCCGCACGCCAACTCGGTGCCGATCTGGTGATTGCCGTCGACATTTCCAGCAAAGCCAACGGCAAGACGCCCGATGGCATGCTCGGCATCGTCAACCAGTCGGTAGCGATCATGGGCCAGAAACTCGGTGAGCAGGAGTTGGCCCGCGCCGAAGTGATCATCCGCCCGCGTGTGGCCGCCATCGGTCCGGCCGAATTCGAACAACGGCATCAGGCCATTCTGGAAGGCGAACGCGCCGCCCAGGCGGTGCTGCCACAGATTCGTGCCCGTATCGCCGAATGGCAGAAAGCACAGCTGGTGGCACAGGAGGCCAAACGCCCGAAGCCCCCTTCTGCGCCGGTGTGCGAGGTGCAGAGCCGCATGGATAAAATGCTCGGCCGCGATCCGGTGTGTGCGCCCGCGCAATAAGCCTCAGCGTTCCGAGTGGCCGTTTTCGAAATGGCCGCATGACGGAATCGTGCCCGGTTTGACCAGCTCCGCAAAAGCCTGTGCCGCCGGCGACTGCAGTTTGCCTTTACGCATCACCACGCCATAACTGCGCGAGGGAAAATATTCCTTCATGTTGCGCGCCACCAAACGTTCCTGATCTTGCGCATTCAAGCAGATGCCGGTGACAATTGAGATGCCCAGACCCATGGCCACGTATTGTTTGATCACCTCCCAGCCGCCCACTTCCAAGGCGACGGTGTAGGGCACCCGGTTTTTCTGGAACACCAGATCCACCAGCCGCCAGGTGCTCAGGCGTTTCGGCGGCAGAATCAAGCCGAAGGGCGACAGATCGGCCAGTTTGATACTGTCTTTTTTGGCCAAAGGATGGTCTTTGGCCATGATCAGCATCGGGTCGAAGCTGTAGGCCGGGTTGTAGACCAAATCGCCCGGCACATCCAGCACCGAACCCACCGCCAGATCGCAACCGTCATTGCGGAGCAGGCCGAGGCCGTCCTGCCCTGTCACGTTATGCAGAAATAACTGTACTTTAGGGTGGTTTTCGCGGAATTTAGACACAATTTCAGGAAGAAGATACAAAATCGTCGAACTCCCGGCGGCGATGTGCAGCTCCGCCGTTTCCTGATTACCGACCTTTTCTTGGAAGTCCTTGTCAATGCGGTCCAGCCCTTCCACCAAGGGGCGGGCCAGATCGTACAAGGCGGCTCCCTCCTGGGTCAGGGTCCAGCGCCGGCCAAAGCGTTCGAATAGGCGGGTGCCGAATTCGCGCTCCAGGGCCTGCAGCTGCAAGGTCACCGCCGGTTGGCTGAGAAACAGGGACTCGGCCGCCCGCGACACCGAGCCCAGGCGGGCGGTTTGGCAAAAGGCGCGCAGGGGTTTCAGGCGGTCACCCTTGTAATAAAACCGCGGCTGGGCTTTTTTCTTCGGTGCTTTTGTCATGATTTTCCCCGTTATTCCTATATCTATAACAATTGTTAATATTATTCTTTAATATATTTAATTTGTCAAATATTAATTCGAGATCTACGGTCTTGGCAAAGGAGACCGCCATGACCTCGCCCAGAAACAGCCTCTGACCCGCCTTTAGATCCAGGTTGAGCCCGAATCGGCAGCCCGGGTGCTTTTGGACGAGGATGCGCTGGAGCTTCTACGGGGAATCTGCATGCCGCATTCGAGCCCGGCCGCGCAAGTCGATGCTTAAAAAAGTCTTTTTGCTTGGCCTAAAAAAGAGATGGCTCCGGCCATCCCTTTTTTCATGTCGGCTGACGAGGTAGGCCGTCGTTGAAATGCAGCCAAGGCTGGTGCGTTTCCCAGTTCACATGCGCTTGTGGTTCACGGTCTAGCGCCTCGGTGAAATTCACTGCTGTGATGTGCAGTTCGCCAGGCCAACGTGCCGATTTGAAGAATACCGTCGATCCGCAGTTTTCGCAGAAGCCGCGGTAAGCGTTTTCCGTAGCGCTGTACCAGCGCAATGCGTCAGCATCATCGCCTATGGTGACATCCGCTTCGGAAAATCCGGCCCATGTGACGAATGCGGCACCGGCATTTTTCTGGCACAGCGTGCAGTGGCAGTGTGCAACCCACAACGTGGGCAACGCGGCGGTAAACGTCAATGCGCCGCAAAGACACGTGCCGTGCACGTGCGTCATCAGGAGGTCGGCAGCCCGGCAGTGACCCAGGCCAGCATACCGCCTTCGACATTGATGGCCTGTGCGCCGATGAGCTGGCAGGCCATTGCGCTTCGGCCGCCACTGCGGCAGATAACGAGCAGGCCATCCGTTTCAGGGTCCACACCGGCTTTGGTAAACGCTTTTTTGCCATGCTTTTGGATCAGCGACAGCGGTACGTTGATCGCGCCGGGCGCCGACACCGCTTCGAACTCATCGGTCTCCCGCACATCGACCAGCGTGGCGCCATTCTGATGACGTTCAGCGGCTTCTTTCACCGGCACGGATAGGGGCATGGCGAACATCCTTTTGAGAAATTTCGGTATCACGTATGGCCGCGCGCGGTGTTTATATGGGCGGGACAATACGTGTCGTGAAGGGTCTGGATAATGGCGGTGGCCGGCCCTTCGGCAACGCGGTAGATGACAGTTTGCGCATTTTTCCGGAAACTGACCAGATTTTTTTCACGCAGCACCGCCAGATGCTGCGACAACGCGGATTGGCTGAGAGACAAGCGCTGGTTCAGCTGTGACACATTCATCTCGCCCTCGATCAGCATGCACAGGATGCGCAGCCGTTGCGCGTTGGCGATGGCCTTCAACAGTTCGGCGGCGGCTTCCGACTGTGCCACCATGGCATCGACCGCAAAGGGAGAATGATTCTTATTCATGGTGTCATTTTAGCCATATGAAAGGGAATTGCCAGCCCATGAGTCACGAACGGCGTTTTGGAACGCTCAAGGCACGGTCGAGTTGCCGGTATTGAATGGCCTCGGCCAGGTGCGGGGTGCCAATGGTCGGGCTGGCCGCCAGATCGGCAATGGTGCGGGCCACACGCAGAATCCGATAGGTGGCCCGTGCCGACAGCTGGAGTGAATTCATGGCTTTGTCGAGCAGTTCCTGATTACCTGAATTCAGTTGGCAGTGTGTTTTCAGATCGGCCTGGGACAGATGGGCATTGCTGACGCCGCTGCGTTGCATCTGCAGAGCGCGGGCCGCAATCACTCGCTGACGGATGACGGAACTGGGCTCACCCAAGGGCGCGTTCAGATGCAGCTCTTCATGGCTCAGACGCGTCATCGCCAAGTGAATGTCGATGCGGTCCAACAGGGGGCCGGAAAGCTTCCCGCGGTAGCGTTCGATAGCATCCGGGTTGCAGCGACAACGGCCCGAGCTGTCGCCGAACCAGCCGCAAGGGCATGGGTTCATCGCCGCCACCAACTGGAAGCGGGCCGGAAATTCCGCGCTGGTGGCGGCGCGTGAAATGCTGACCGTGCCCGATTCCAGGGGCTGCCGCAACACTTCCAGGCTTTTGCGGTCCCATTCGGCCAATTCATCGAGAAACAGCACCCCTTGATGCGCCAGCGAGATTTCGCCAGGTTTGGGCTGGGTGCCGCCACCGGCCAGTGCAACCGCACTCGATGTGTGGTGCGGGCTGCGGAACGGGCGTTGCCGGAAGCGGGTCAGATCGAGGCCTTTGCCGGACACCGAGGCGATGGCCGCGCTTTCGATGGCCTCTTCATCCGAGGCCGGCGGCAGAATGCCCGGCAGGCGCGAAGCCAACAGGGTTTTGCCGCAGCCGGGCGAGCCGATCAAAAGCATATGGTGGCCACCGGCCGCCGCGATCTCCATGGCCCGACGTGCGCTGTGCTGACCTCGGACATCGGCCATGTCCGGCATCGGGGCGTCGATGAAATCGAAAGCACCGGCTGCTTTCGGCAACGGTCGCTCGCCACGCAGATGATGCACTACCTCCATCAGCGTGCGGGCGGTATACAGGTGTTCCCCGCGCGCCAGCCCGGCTTCAGCGGCATTGCCGAGCGGCACGATCATCCGGCGTCCGGCTTGTTTGGCCGCGAGAGCGGCCGGCAATACGCCATCAATGGCACGCAGTTCGCCGGTCAGTGCCAGCTCGCCGATGAATTCATAGTCGTTCAGCGCCTGCGGATCGATGGCGCCGTTGGCCGCCAGAATGCCGAGCGCAAGCGGCAGATCGAAACGGCCGCCGTCTTTGGGCAGATCGGCCGGCGCCAGATTGACCGTGATGCGCCGATTGGGAAACTCCAACTGCGCGCAGGAGATGGCGGCGCGCACACGGTCGCGGCTTTCGCGCACCGCCGCTTCCGGCAGACCGACCATATTGAGGACAGGCAAGCCGGCGGCGAGATACACCTCAACGCGCACAGCCGGGGCCTGCACGCCGGATTTAGCCCGGCTGTGGACCAGTGCAAGAGACATGGGAAACCCCGTGGGGATGGATTATTTGTCGGCGTCCTGCGAACGCAGACGGGCTTCCAGTTGTTCGATGGTGCGTTCCAGCGCGTCCATCTTTTCGCGGGTGCGCAACAGCACCGCACGCTGCACGTCGAATTCCTCGCGGGTGACCAGATCGAGCTTGGATAGACTCATCTGCAACGTGGCTTTGATGTTCTGTTCAAGGTCTTCACGGGCCTGTTGCATGCCGGGCGGCACCAGGTTGCTGAGGCGGCGGGCCAAATCATCAATGGCGGCGAGATCGATCATGGGTGGTGCTCCGTATGGGTTTCGCTCAGTGTGCCGGCCGGCCCGGGGCGGGTCTGTCATCCTTTCTGGCGAAACGCCAAGTTATTTTCCTATAATTCAGTGGGAAAGCCCACCGGTTTCGCGGGATTTTCGCTATGCTGAGGATAAATCGGGAGATTCCTATGAAAATGGTGATGGCCATCATCAAGCCGTTCAAACTCGATGACGTGCGTGAAGCACTCAGCGAGGTCGGTGTGACCGGCGTGACAGTGACGGAAGTAAAGGGATTCGGACGCCAGAAAGGCCATACCGAGCTGTACCGCGGCGCCGAATACGTGGTCGATTTCCTGCCCAAGATTAAACTCGAAGTGGCGGTCGCCTCCGACCAACTCGAACGCGTGGTGGAAGCCATCCAGACTTCGGCCAACAGCGGCAAGATCGGTGACGGCAAGATCTTCGTATACGAACTCGAGCGCGTGGTGCGCATCCGTACCGGTGAGCTGGATGGAGATGCGTTGTAAGCTAGGCCTTCACTTTACTCAAACTCTTTCAACCAATCCCTTGCTACTAAATACTCGTTAAGCTTCGCCTCGGCACTTCCCGCTTCCGGCGCGTATTGATATTCGAAACGCACGCGCGGCGGCAGGCTCAT
The DNA here is from genome assembly GCA_021299355.1 of Lysobacteraceae bacterium. GTDB lineage: Bacteria > Pseudomonadota > Gammaproteobacteria > Xanthomonadales > Xanthomonadaceae > Arenimonas. Next base: position 43,068 of record JAJTGG010000002.1, on the reverse strand, counting down.
CAAAATGCTTTCGGTACGGCCACCGCTTTGCAGACCGAACAGGGTGCCGCGGTCCCAGACTAAGTTGAATTCCACATAACGCCCGCGCCGGTACAGCTGGAATTCGCGTTCGCGTTCGCCGTAGGGCGTGTTTTTTCGGCGTTCTACAATCGGAATGTAGGCATCGATGAAACCGTCACCGACCGCGCGCAGGTAATCGAAACTTTTCTCGAAGCCATTGGCGTTGAAATCGTCGAAGAACAGGCCGCCGACGCCACGGGTTTCGTTGCGGTGCTTCAGAAAGAAGTATTTATCGCACCAGGCCTTATGCTCGGCATAACGGCTCGGGCCGAACGGCGCGCAAAGATCATGCGCCACCGTGTGCCAGTGGCGGATGTCTTCATCGAACGGATAGAATGGAGTCAGGTCGAAACCGCCGCCAAACCACCAGATCGGCTCGCACCCTTCGGGGGTGGCCTGGAAGAAACGCACATTGGCGTGCGAGGTCGGCACATACGGATTTTCCGGATGGATGACCAGCGACACGCCGACCGCTTTCCACGGCGCACCGGCCAGTTCCGGACGGTGTGCGGTGGCCGAAGCGGGTAGGGTATTGCCGGATACTTCCGAATAACCGACGCCAGCCTGTTCGAATACCGCGCCGGCTTTCAGCACCCGCGAGCGACCGCCGCCGCCTTCCGGCCGTTGCCAGCGGTCTTCGGCGAAGTGAACGCGGCCGTCACTGGTTTCCAGAGCGGCGCAGATGCGGTCCTGAAAGGACTGTAAATAATGGCTGACGATGTCGAAAGGGTTCATGGACCGGACCGGTGATTGTCTGCGTCCATGATACCGCGCCCGCGGGCTTATAATGAACACGATGAGCTTGTCGACCACCCCGCCCGATATCCATTTCAGTGACGACTGCACCCAGGCGATGCCGTTCCGCTTCCGCGGTGAAGGGGCTTTGCCCTGCACCTTTCTGGCCGGCAATACCGCGGCCGAATGCTGGCACATGGGCACGGATTACGCCTTCACCACCCTGCATGTACAGGAAAACGATGATCTGGTGTCGGATACCCGCGCGGCCTATGCCGAACTGCTGCGCCAAGTCCGTAGTTCAGCGCATCCGTTTCTGATCCGCATCTGGAATTATTTCGGCGATATCAACCTCGGCGATGAAGACGCCGAACGCTACCGCCAGTTCTGTGTCGGGCGGGCGCAGGCAGTCGATGCCGAATTCAACAATCCACCGCCGGCCGCCACCGCCATCGGCGCCGCCCGCCGCGACGGCCTGCATGTGATCGCCTTGAGTGCCAAGCGTCCGGCCATAGCCCTGGAAAATCCGCGGCAGACCCCGGCCTGGCAGTACCCGCGCCAGTACGGCAAGGTCTCGCCGGGCTTCTCGCGCGGCGCGCTGCTTGATGCCGGCAGCCCGCATCCGCTGCTGCTTGCCTCCGGCACCGCCAGCATCGTCGGCCATGCTTCGGTGCATGTCGGTGATGTGGCCGAACAATGCCGTGAAAGCCTGCGCAATCTGCGCGCCCTGCTCGACGAAGGCGAAAAACACGGCGGCGAGCCGTTTACCTTCGGCCAGTGCCGGGCCTTGCGCGTCTACATCCGTGATCCGCAGCACCTGCATGCGGTGCGCACGGTGTTCGAGGCCAGCGGCCTGCCGCCGGAAAACATCGTGTATCTGCACGGCGAGGTCTGCCGACGCGAGCTCGCGGTCGAGCTCGAGGGAGTTTTTGCTACCGACATGGTGATGAAAGCCGATTAAAGCCGGTTACCTGGACATAAAGAAAAGGCGCCTTGCGGCGCCTCTTCTCATTTCGCTTTCAGATTGGCTTCGAACAGCTCATAGATCCGCCGGTACTGGTCGTACCAGCTTTCCGGCTGCACGTAGCCGTGGCGTTCCAGCGGATAGGAGGCCATCGTCCAGTTATGCTTTTTCATTTCGATCAGACGCTGCGACAGCCGCACCGAATCCTGATAGAACACGTTGTCGTCCATCATGCCGTGGCTGATCAGCAACGCGCCTTTCAGGTTTTCGACATACTCAATCGGTGAGGACTTCTTATAGGCTTCAGGGTCGAGCTCCGGCGTGTTCAAAATGTTGGAAGTGTATTCATGGTTATACGATGTCCAGTCGGTAACCGGACGCAGCGCGGCACCGGCCTTGAAAGCCTCCGGGGCACGGAACAGCGCCATGAAGCTCATGAAGCCGCCGTAGCTGCCGCCGTAAATGCCGACATTGGCCCGGTCGCCCTGGTGATTGGCGACCATGTAATCGACGCCGTCAAGATAATCCTCCAGCTCCGGATGGCCCATCTGCCGGTAGATGGCGGTCCGCCAGTCGCGGCCGTAACCTTCCGAGGCGCGGTAGTCCATGTCGAGCACCACGTAGCCCTGTTGCACCAGCAGGTTGTGGAACATCTGTTCGCGAAAATACACCGGGTAACGTGCGCTTACGTTCTGCAGATAGCCGGCGCCGTGCACGAACATCGCGATCGGGTATTTTTTTCCGGCCTCGGCGTTTTTCGGGCGGTACAGTTTGGCCCAGATCACCCCGGCGCCGTGTTTGGACGGCACCTGCACGTATTCCGGCTCGATCCAGTTGCGCGCCTTAAACTCCGCGCTGCGGGTGTCGGTCAGTTTCCGGGTCTCGCCGTTGCCGGCATCCACCACGGCCAGCTGCACCGGCAGGTAGCTGCCCGAGTAGCGCACGGCCAGACGTTTGCCGTCCGGCGACAGGCTGAAGTCCTCGACGCCATCAAGCGCGGTCATTTCACGAAGATCGGAACCGTCACGATTGATGCGGCAGACCTCGTAATCACCCGGCCAGCGCCGGTTGCACAGGAAGTAGGCCTGGCTGCCCTCGGCATTCCACTGCACGCTGCTGGCTTCGTAGTTGCCGGCGGTCAGCATTTTCGCAGCTTTGCCTTCACCCACATACAGATGGCTGTAGCCGCTCTGTTCGGACAGATACCAGAAGCGGTTGTCGGGCAGGAAGCCGAATTCGTTGAAGCTCCAGTTGATCCAGGCCGGATCGGTCAGGCGGTGACGGACGGTCAGTTTGCCGCCGGTGAAATCGACGCCGACCAGCCAGCGGTCCTTGTTGTCGATGGCGCGCACCATCAACGCAACCTGCGTGCCGTCGGCGCTCCATACCGCCGGTGTCTCCATGCGCACCGCCCGGTTGCCTTTCAGCGAATCGAGTTTCTGGGCCTTGCGTAGGTCCGCCAGTGGATCGGTGGCGATGCCGGACAGGGCCGAAAAATCGAGTTCGCGCACGCGCTGCGTACGCACATCGACCAGCCAGAGTTTCTGCGCCAGCGGCATATTGCGGCCGACCCGTGTGCGTACGTTTTCGAATTCCTCGAAGCCGCTTTCGGTCACGTACTTCGGCATCTTGCCGGTCTGGCCTTCATCGGCACCTTTTTCGGTAGTGGTGACCAGGGCATAGCGGCCGTCCGGCGACAGCGCGCTGCCGGAGATATCGAGCTTGCTGCCGAGGTAGGTGGCCGGCATCGCACCGCTACCGTCACCGGCACGGCGGTCATCGCGGTCCTTGTTCAAGGCCTCGCGTTCGGCTTTTTGCCGGGCCAAGGTAGCGATTAGCCGGAGCTCATGCGCGCTTGCGGCGCTGGTCGGCGGAGTTTTCTTCGGATCGTTTTCCGTCTTCAGCTGCAGCACCGGCTCGATCAGTCCGTTCCGCGCAGCAAACCAGTCGTTGCCGCGCTGGAACAGGACGCTGCCGTCGCTGCCGAATACCGGATTGGATTCAGGTTCGGCGCTCTTGGTAATCTGCGTCAGGCTGTTGCTGCCGAGCTGGCGCAGGAATACATCGCCCTGACGCACGAACAGCGCGCGCTGGCGGCTGCGGTCGAAACTCTGCTGGGTTTCGTCGAGCTGCGCCCAGCCCGTATTCTCAACGCGTTGGCTGGCGCCATCCGTGCCCACGCGGTAGGTGGCGCGCACCGGGCTGCCGGTCAGCTTCTGTCGGTAGTACACGCTGCCGGAATCGGCCGACCACCAGGCCTGTTCGACCGGTGTGCCGATCCAATCCGGATGGGTCATGGCCTGGTCGAGTGTGATCGGCGTCTGCGCACAAACGGCGGTACTGAAAACAAGGGCGGAAAGGGACAAAAGACGGCGGGCGGACATGTGGCATTCCTTGATGAAAACTCCCATAGCGTACCAAATAATAAAAGGCTTTCCTGAAAGCGCGTTGTAGAGGACAATGAGACAAAGGCCTTGGACCGCGTATGCCCGTTTTCGTCTACAAATCACTGCGCAAACCGGATACCTACCTGTATTTGCCGAAAGCCGACGCTTTCGCATCCCTGCCCGAAACCATCGCCGCGCCTTTGCAGCCCTGGCAGTTCGTGCTCGAGTTCGAACTTGCGCCAGAAAAGCGCCTTCCGCGCGTTGATGCCGCCGTGCTGCGGGCCAACCTCGATGCGCAGGGATTCCACCTGCAGTTTCCGCCAAGCGTATTGGATCCCTTGGTTGCCGGGGGCGTCGGCGATGGTTGAGTTCGCTTTGCTGGCCGTGAAGCTGGCCGTGTTTCATACTGTCATGGTAGAACTGCTGAAAGCCGGCGCACATCCGAAGCAATGGCGCTTTCTGCCGATGCTGAAATCGATCGCGCATGTTGCCGGAGCCTGGCTGCTCTTGCAGTGCGGCCTGGCCCTGCTGCTGATCTGGCCGATCCAGGCCGTGCAGCAGACCCAGAGTCTGCTGTCGGCGCTGGCCTTGTCGGTCGCGGCCGGCGTGGTGGTGCTGGGTCTGCAGCGCATCTGGCCGAACTGGGCGCAATGGCAGCAGGACTTCCGGCAGGGCTGGCCCACCTTCGAGGCCAGCCATCCGCGGTTTGCATTCTGGCGTTCGGCCTTGGCCGGTTTCGTGCTGTTGCTCTTGGCCATACCGGCGCTGTTGGCCGGGGCCGGTTGGGCATTCTGGCTGCAGGCCTCCAGTCTATGGGTGCTCGGTTACGGTGTGCTCGCGCTGCTTTGGCATGCGGTGGCCGTCAACATCCCGCTGCCGAAAACAGTGGCGCCCGGTGAAAGCATAGCGGCGGAGGTCCCCGCCTCCGCAAAATCAGCGGCGCCATCGCTCGATCCGGATATCGCCCTGTTGCAGGCCGTGCACAACGGCCAGGTCGATGCGGCATTGCAGGCGCTTGACGCCGGTGCCAATCCGCATCAGTTGCCGACGGCCGGCGCCAAGGACCAGCGCAGCCTGATGATGATCGCCGGCACGCTCAGCGATCTGCGTCTGATGCGTGCTTTGATCGGCAAGGGTGTCGATGTAAATGCATTCCATGCCGGATTGAATCCTCTGCTCAGCGCCACCCGCGACAGCTGGCATGGCCGGTCGGAAGCGGTCACCATGCTGCTGACCAACGGTGCCCGAACCGATGTCACCGATTCGGACGGCAACACACCGCTGCATCATGCCATGCGAAGTACCGACGCAGCCGTGGCCGCCCTGTTGCTGGATGCCGGTGCCGGTATCGAGGCGATAAACAAGGAAGGCTTCACGCCGCTGGCTTTGGCCTGCCAGGCCGCCAATTGGCGGGTTGCCCGCTATATGCTGGAACGCAAGGCGAAAGTCGAACCGGTCGGCGCGGTTCCGGTGTTGATTGCCGCCGCCGGCGCCGAGGATGATGAAATCGGCATCCGTCTGTTGCACAAACACAAAGCCAAGGTGGATGTGCGCAATGCCGCACAGATGACACCGCTGATGGTGGCCGCACAAGCCGGACTGACCGAAGTGGTGTCCGCCCTTCTGGAGCTCGGCGCGCAGGTCAATGCCCAGGATGATGCCGGCATCAGCGCCTTCATGCTGGCGGCACAGGCCGGCGAGGTTGAAGTGCTCAAGCGCCTGCAGGCCCAACCGAAGCTGTCGCGCACCGCGGTGGATGCACAGGGCCGAAGCGCGCTCGCCCATGCCTTGGCCGGCGGGCGTTGGTCGGCTGTGGCCTGCATCGATCCGGCTTACGCCCTGCCGGAACATCTCAATGAAGCCCCCTTGCCTGAGCGCCGCAGCAGTGGCGGTCAACAGTTGTTCGCCGTGCTCGGTTCGGGCGATACCGCCGCCGCAGATGATCTTCTCGCTGCCGGCCTGCAACCGGTGGGCAGCGAACTGGCTGAAATGCTGCTGTCCTTCTGCCAGCAGGACCGGCGGGAAATCGTCTCTTGGCTGCTCGGGCGCGGCGCCAATGTGTTCGGCAGCGATGCCCAGGGCCGCAGTGTTTACCGGCGGCTGATGGCAGGTACGCAGAATCTAGCCGGATTGCTCGGCTACCTGATGGCCATGCCGGTGCCGATCAGCGGTTCGGGCACATTGGCCGCCTATCTGGAATGCTGTCTGCGCAATGATTTCCATCGTCGTGCCGATGAACAGACTGCCCTGCAGTTGCTGCAGCAGGGCGCAGATCCGTTCGGCGTAGTGGCCGGCGCATCGCCACTGGTTTTGGCGGTGCGCTTGGGCTGGCAACGCGTCGTGGATGAGCTTTTGGCCCGCGGATGTGATGCCAATGCATCCGATGCCGCAGGGTACACGGCAGTGCATCACGCCGCCCATCTGGGCCGTGATGGCATGCTGAAACCGTTGATTCTCGCCGGCGCGGATCCCGAACGACGCGCCCGTGATGGGCAAAGCGCGCTTGGCGTGGCGCTTCTGAATGGTAATACCACATCAGTAGCCTGGCTGTCCTGGCCGAACTGGCATCTGCCCGGTCGGCGTTTGTGCGGCCAGGATGTTCCGGCGGCGGTGCTGGCCGGCGATGCCGATGCGGTCAAGCGCCTGCTCGAACTCGGATTGCCGGTGAATGCCTTCGACAGTAAAAGATCAACGGCGCTGATCCATGCCTGTGGTCAGGGACAGACCGCGATGGTACGTCTTCTGCTGACACATGGCGCGGATGCCGGAATTGCCGCCGCCAGCGGCGTCAATGCGCTCTGGGCCGCGCTCAGCCAGGCCCATACGGAGGTGTTGCAGGAGCTGCTTTTCGCCGGCGTGGATGTCAACCAGACGGTTGCCGGCTTTCCGCCTCTGCATCTGGCCAGCGCACTCGGCAGCACGGAACATACGGCGATGCTGCTGGAATACGGCGCCGATGTTCAGGCACGGGATGCGCAGTCGCAGACCGCCCTGCATGCCGCGTCGGGTTTTCTGGTTTCGGAGAAAGCGAAACTGGATTCCGTGCTGTTAATCGACAGCCTTTTGCGTGCCGGCACGCCCACGGATGGCGCAGACAAGCACGGCCAGACGGCGCTACACTTGCTCTGCGGCGCCAGCCTGCAGAAATTGCAGACGCTCAAGGAAGGGCTGGTGCTGTCGGCGCTTGAACGCCTACTGCAGGAAACGCCGGCAATCGACGCCCTCGATGCGCGCGGATTCACGCCCCTGCATCATGCCGCTGCACGCGGCTACAGCCAGTTGGCCGGCCGCCTGCTGCGTGCCGGCGCCGACCGTCAGCTGCGCGACAACCTCGGGCGCAGCGCCTATGATTTCGCGGTCATGGGCGGTTTTTCGGAAACCGCCAATCTGTTACAGGACCGGCCCGAGCGGGTCGATATCGCCAGTCTGCTGATCAAGAAAGATCAGGGTTGATCGCCGTCCGGCCGATCAAGGCGGTCGGCATCGAACAAGGCTTCCAGTTCGCGGTAGGCCTCTTCGGCACTGGCGAGCAGCGCGGCCTCGTTGTCATGGACCAGATACTGCTCGGCCAGGATGTGCTCGTCGTGCTCGAGGAAAAGCCGGGCGTATTCCTCGGCGCGCTCGTGGCGGATACCCAGCCCGATGAAGGCCATCTTGCCGATTTCAACGCTGGAATGCAGGGTTTCACGGATGGCCGCGACGCCCATGTCCATCAGGCGGAAGGCATGCTGGCGGTTGCGCGCGCGCGCGATGATGCGCAGCTTGGGATAATGCCGTTTCGCCAATCGTGCGATTTTAAGATTGGTTTCCGGATCATCGGCGGTGATGATGAGCATTTCAGCACTGGCGATGTGTGCCGACTGCAGCACCTCCAGACGGGTCGGGTCGCCGAAGTAGATCATGCTGCCGAATTTGCGCGATAGCGCCACCTGGTCGACACTGTTTTCAAGCGCGATGAACGGAATCTTGCGGGCGCCGAGCATGCGGCCGACGATCTGGCCCATCCGTCCGAAGCCGGCAATGACTACGCGTGGATGGCCGTCCTCGATGCTGTCGTAAACCGGTGCTGTGGTTTCGACAGGATGCCGCTTGAAATAGGCCTGCATCGCCATGAGCAGCAGCGGAGTCAAAGCCATGCTGATGCCGACGACGGCGACAAGGCGGTCGCGCAGCAGAGCATCAATCAAGCCGAAACGCACGGAGTCGGCAAACACCACGAAAGCGAATTCACCGCCCATCGCCATAGTCGCGGCCAGCAGTGCGGACTCGCGGAAGCCGATGCGGCTCTGCCATTTGCCGACCATCAGCAGCACACCGGCCTTGATCGCCATCAAAAACAGAACGCCTGCGGCGATAAGAAGCGGGCTGGATGCAACGGTCGTCAGATTCACGGTCATGCCGACCGAAATGAAGAACAGCCCGAGCAGAAGGCCTTTGAAGGGTTCCACCTGGGCTTCGATTTCATGGCGGAATTCCGAATCGGCCATCAGTACGCCGGCCACGAACGCTCCCAAGCCCATCGATAGACCGACCGAATGCATGATCCATCCGGTGCCGATGACCAACAACAAGGCCATAGCGGTGAAGATCTCGCGCATCTGCGTCCAGGCGACGGCACGGAACAGATAGCGCATGACATGCCGGCCTAACAGAATCATCAGCAACAGCACGAGAATTGCGGTTAAAGCCATGCCGCCGGTGAAGTGTTCGGACTTGGACTGGGCATGACCGAGCAAGGGAATGGCGGCCAGCAGCGGGATGGCTGCGATGTCCTGGAACAGCAGAATGCCGAATGCGGCTTTGCCGTGTGCCGAGTTCAGCTGCTTGCGCTCGGCCAACAGCTGCAAGACGACCGCGGTCGATGACAGCGCCAGTGCCAAAGCCACGATGACAGCGCTCTGCCAGGACAGCCCGAAGGCCAGCAACACGGCATACAGCAGGGCAGCACTGAGCAGCACCTGGATGCCGCCGGCTACGAAGATACGGTGCCGCATCTGCCACAGGCGCGGCGGTGACAACTCCAATCCGATCACGAAAAGCATCATGACCACGCCCAGCTCGGAAATGGCCAGGGTACTCTCCGGATCGCTGATGACCGCGAATCCGTAAGGCCCGAGCAGCAGGCCGACGAAGAGATAACCCAACACCGCGCTCAGGCCGAAGCGGCGGAACAGCGGAACTGCCAGCACCGAAGCCAGCAGAAACCATAGTGCATCAATCAAGCCGGAGTCATGCATGGAAATCCAATATTTCGCCACACTGCGGCGACTTTAGTAGAGTATAAATGCTCTGCTAGACTGGAATGCGGGCGGAGCTCAGTGTTTTTTGACGATAGCCGTGCCCATCAACTTGTCGGTGTAGGCGATGCCGATGGCAGAGATAATGAAGATGGTATGAATGATGGTCTGCCACATCACGCCGGTTTCGGTGTAGCGCGAACCTTCACTGCCGAGCGTTCCGATATCGATGAAGGTCTTCAGCAGGTGGATTGAACTGATGCCGATGATGGCCATGGCCAGTTTCACTTTCAGCACACTGGCGTTGACGTGGCTGAGCCATTCCGGCTGGTCCGGATGGCTTTGCAGATTCAAACGCGACACGAAGGTTTCATAGCCGCCGACGATGACCATTACCAGCAGGTTGGAAATCATCACTACGTCGATCAAGCCAAGAACGGCCAGCATGATCAACTGCTCGCTCAGCGAGGTGGCGTGTGAAATCAGGTGCCACAGCTCTTTCATGAACAGGACGACATAAACGCCCTGAGCCACAATCAGGCCGAGATACAGCGGCAGCTGCAGCCAGCGTGAACTGAAAATAAGTTTTTGCAGAGGGTTCAATTGCGGTGCACTGGAATCGTTCATGGTCGCTCTAGGGTAATCGGATTAGCCGCGCTTCATCGCGCTGAAGAATTCGTCGTTGGATTTGGTGGTCTTCATCTTGTCGAGCATGAATTCCATCGCCGCCATTTCGTCCATCGGATGTAACAGCTTGCGCAGGATCCAGATCTTCTGCAGCATGTCCGGATCGATCAGCAGGTCCTCGCGTCGGGTGCCCGAGCGGTTGATGTTGATGGCCGGGAACACGCGTTTCTCGGCGATGCGGCGGTCCAGATGCACTTCCGAGTTGCCGGTGCCTTTGAATTCCTCGTAAATCACTTCGTCCATCTTCGAACCGGTGTCGACCAGGGCGGTGGCGATGATGGTCAGCGAACCGCCTTCTTCCACATTACGCGCGGCGCCGAAGAAGCGCTTCGGACGGTGCAGGGCATTGGCGTCGACGCCGCCGGACAGCACCTTGCCGGAGCTCGGCACCACCATGTTGTAGGCGCGCGCCAGCCGGGTGATCGAATCGAGCATGATCACCACGTCTTTTTTATGTTCGACCAGACGCTTGGCGCGTTCGATCACCATTTCAGCGACCTGCACGTGGCGGGCGGCCGGTTCATCGAAGGTCGAGCTGATCACTTCGCCGCGCACGGTGCGCTGCATTTCGGTGACCTCTTCCGGACGCTCGTCGATCAGCAGCACGATCAGGTGCACTTCCGGATGGTTATTGATGATGGCCTGCGCGATATTCTGCATCATCATGGTCTTGCCGGCTTTCGGCGGCGACACGATCAGCGCACGCTGGCCTTTGCCCTGCGGCGCCATCAGATCCATGATGCGGCCGGTGATGTCTTCTGTCGATCCGTTGCCGCGCTCGAGCACAAAACGACGGCGCGGAAACAGTGGCGTCAGGTTTTCGAACAGCACCTTGTTCTTGGACTGTTCCAAGGGCTCACCGTTGATGGTATCGAGCACGTTCAGCGCTACATAGCGTTCGCCGTCCTTCGGATTGCGGATGCGGCCGGTGATCGCGTCGCCGGTGCGCAGGTTGAAGCGGCGGATCTGGCTGGGCGAGATGTACACGTCGTCCGGGCCGGCCAGATAGCTGGCATCGGCCGAGCGCAGAAAGCCGTAACCGTCCGGCAGGATTTCCAGCACGCCTTCGCCGGCCACACCGTTCGGATGGCGAGTCAGTACTTTCAGCAGCGCGAAGGTCACGTCCTGGCGGCGCATACGCGCCACGCCTTCGTGCAGATTGAGCTGCTCGGCCATTTCCAGCAGTTTCGGCATCGGCATGCGCTTGAGTTCGGTCAGTGTATAGCTCGGAAAGTCCGGTGGCAGCTGCGGGGGCTGGTAGGCCGGGCGCTCTTCGTAATTGCCGTTGTTGCCCTCGCCTTCGGCGCGTGGCTGGCGGTCGCGGTTCTGGAACCGGTCTTTGCGGTTCTGGAAGCGGTCACGCCGGTTGTTGTTCGGATTATTGTGACGATTCTGCCGGAAATCCTGGCCTTCGCCGCCGTTGTCGCCGTCGCCGTTCTGGCGCTCGTGCGACGGTGCTTCAGCAGGCGCGTTGGCCGCAGGCGGCGGCGATTGCGGCGGTGCAGGATCGACATGCACCACGACCTCGGCCGGAGCTTCGCTCTTGGGCTTGGCGGTTTTGGTGATGCGGGGTTTACGGGTTTTTTTGGCAACGTCGTCGCCGGAGGTGTTTTCGTTTTCTGACACAGGGGGGTCCTCGCGAGTGCGAGCAGGGGAGAAGGGGGAGAGAGGAAATTCAGGCCGCGCGTGGCGCGTTCGCCATTAAATTAGCATTGTTGCCCGTCGAGGGCAAGCGACCGGCGGCAGATGCCGCCGGCCAGGTGCGGAAATCAGATGTTGCTGTCCACGAAAGCGGCGAGCTGGACCTTGCCCACGGCGCCGACCTGGGTGGCCTGAACCTTGCCATCCTTGAACAGCATCAGGGTCGGAATGCCGCGCACGGCGAACTGGCGCGGGGTGCCGGGGTTGTTGTCGATGTTGATCTTGACCACTTTCACTTTGCCGGCGTGGCTGTCGGCGATGTCATCGACCAGCGGGCCGATCATCTTGCACGGACCGCACCATTCGGCCCAGAAGTCCACCAACACCGGGGTGGATGATTTCAGGACGTCGGCATCGAAACTGGCGTCGGTTACATGGTGGACTTTATCGCTCACAGAAGGGCTCCTTGCAGGGGTTGGCCGTGTCGGCACGGGCTTTAGGGTAGAATAGGGGTGCACATCGCAAATACAATCCCAATCGCCCGAATTCTCATAGCGCAGTTTGCGCCGTCCGGGGGCGCAATGCAAGCGGCAAGACCGCTGCGGAAACCCAAAAATGACTGATAAAGCACTGACCGATATAGCCTTTTCCAATTTCGACATCACCCCCGCATTACTCGATGGCCTGGAACAGGCCGGCTTCTCCCGTTGCACGCCGATTCAGGCCATGACCCTACCTTTCGCCCTCAGTGGCCGTGACGTGGCCGGCCAGGCGCAGACCGGCACCGGTAAAACTCTGGCCTTCCTGATCGCCTGCATGAACCGCCTGCTGACCAAACCGGCCCTGGCCAACCGCCGCGCCGCCGATCCGCGCGCGATGATTCTGGCCCCGACCCGCGAGCTGGCCATCCAGATCGCCAAGGATGCCGAGCAGTTCGGCGCCCGCCTCGGCCTGAAATTTGCGCTGGTTTACGGTGGCGTCGATTACGACAAACAGAAGGTCATGCTCGAGCAGGGCTCCGACATCATCATCGCCACGCCCGGCCGCCTGATCGATTACGTCAAGCAGGGCGTGGTCTCGCTGCATGCCTGCGAAGTCTGCATCCTCGACGAGGCCGACCGCATGTTCGACCTCGGCTTCATCAAGGATCTGCGCTACCTGCTGCGCAAACTGCCGATCCGCGAAGAGCGCCAGACCCTGCTGTTCTCGGCCACGCTCAGCCACCGCGTGCTCGAACTCGCGTACGAACACATGAACGATCCGGAGAAGCTGTCGGTGGAAACCGAAACGGTGACCGCCGCGCGCGTACGCCAGCTTCTGTATTTTCCGGCCATGGAAGAAAAACTTCCGCTGCTGATCAGCCTGCTGTCGCGCGTCGAAGGCGGCCGCAGCATGGTGTTCGTCAACACCAAGGTTTGGGTCGAACGCGTTGCGCGCGCTTTGGAAAAAGCCCATTACCGCGTCGGCGTGCTGTCCGGCGATGTGCCGCAGAAGAAGCGCCAATCGCTGCTGGCCAAGTTCCAGCGCGGCGAACTTGAAATCCTGGTCGCTACCGATGTCGCCGCCCGCGGCCTGCACATCGACGGCGTCAGCCATGTCTATAACTTCGACCTGCCCTTCGATGCCGCCGATTACGTGCACCGTATCGGCCGGACCGCCCGCCTCGGCGCCGAGGGTGACGCCATCAGCTTTGCCTGCGAACTGTATGCCCAGGGCCTGCCGGAAATCGAAAGCTACATCGAACAGAAAATTCCGACCGCGCCGGTCACCTCGGAACTGTTGGTCGCCATTCCGCGCCAGCCCTTGCCGAAGGCCGCGAGCGGCGAAAGCATCGCCGACATATTCAACGAAGTGCGTGCCAATGCCCCGGCCGACAAACGCGGTGGCCCGAAATCCGGACGATCCTCGGGTGGTCCGCGCGGCGACAAGCCGCGCAGCGACCGACCGCGCTCGGACCGTCCCCGTTCGGACAAGCCGCGCAGCGAGCGTCCGGCCGCCGACAAGCCGGTTGAAGCGGCTTCCGCCTCAGCCAGCGACGCCGCGCGCAAACCGCGCCGCCGCCGGAAGCCCGCGGATGCCGGAGCGCGTGCCCAGATGCATTCGTCTTTCGTCACAGCACCGGCCGCCAAGCCGTCTGTTCTGTCGCGTATAAAATCTTGGTTCACCCCCTCCTCGCCGAAGCCGTAATACGGCACACTAAGCGGGGTATCCTCAAAGAAGGCGTGTGATGACACTTCTGCGCTTCGACGGCGTCAGCAAAAAATATCCGGGTGGCCATCTCGCCCTGAATGACCTGAGTTTTTCCGTTCAGGCCGGCGAAATGCTATTCATCACCGGACATTCCGGTGCCGGCAAAAGCACGCTGCTCAAGCTGGCACATCTGTCCGAGCGTCCGAGTGCCGGCGTAGTCTGGTTCGACGGCCGCAATCTCGCCGATCTGCGCGGCGGCAAGGCCGCCCTGCACCGCCGCCGCCTCGGCCTGGTGCATCAGGATCACTGTCTGCTGCTGGACCGCACCGTGTTCGACAATGTCGCCTTGCCGTTGCAGATTGCCGGCATGTCGCCCGCGCTCATCCGTCAGCGCGTGCACCAGACGCTGCAGAGCCTGGGTCTTGCCGGGCGTGCCGGCCACCGTTCCACCGACATCTCTACCGGCGAGCAGCAGCGGGTCGGCATCGCGCGTGCCATGGTGACCCGGCCGACCCTGCTGTTGGCCGATGAGCCGACCGGCAATCTCGATCCGGGCCTGGCCGCCGACATCATGCAGCAGCTGGTCGGAATGTGTGCACAAGGTACAGCGGTGGTCATCGCAAGTCATGACCTGGCGCTGGTCAAACGCATGAAAAAGCGCGTGCTGGTCATCGACAAGGGCCGCCTGATGGATGACATCTCGCCGGAGGAGTTGGCCGATGAGTAATTCCTACAGCGCCTTCGCTGCCTGGCGGGCACAGCATGCCGCCGCATTCCGCGGCAGTTTCGCGCGGCTTCTGCGCCGACCGTTCTCCAGTGTGCTGTCGCTGGCGGTGATGGCCATCGCGCTGGCCCTGCCGCTGGCCTTGGCCTGGTCGATGCTGCAGATGAATCAATTGGCATCGCAGGTGCAGACCTCGCGCGCCATCCAGGTTTTCTTCCAGCCGGCGGTCAGCGTCACGCAGGCCAAAGCCATTGCCGGAAGCTTCCAAGGCAATGCCGATGTCGCTGCCGTCACCGTGAAAACACCGGAACAGGGCTTGGCCGATTTCAAGGACAGCAGTGCCTTGGCCAAAGCCGTGGCAGTGCTCGGCGAAAATCCGCTGCCGGCGGTGATGATCGTGACGCCACGCGATGATGAAACAGCGCTGTTGAGCCGACTGCAGGCGCTTCCGGAAGCCGAGTACGTGCAGTATGATGGCATCTGGCAAAACCGCCTCAATGCCTGGTTGGCCTTCGGCCAGCGTTTGCTGCTGCTGCTGACCGTGCTGTTCGTCAGCGGTGCCGTGTTGGCGGTCGCCAACAACATCCGTTTGGATATCGCCACGCGCGAACAGGAAATCGTGGTGATGCAGCAGCTCGGTGCCGGTGATGCCTATATCCGCCGGCCGCTCCTGTATGCCGGCGGTCTGCTCGGGTTTCTGGCCGGTGCGCTGGCGCTCGGCATTTTGGCGGCGGCGGCTTTTGCCATCAGCCCCGAAATTCTGGGCCTGATTCGAAGTTATGGCAGTGACTTTGCCTTTACGCCGTTACCGCTCTTTCTGCCGCCGGTAGTGCTGGCGGCGGCTACCTTGCTTGGAGTTTTCGGAGCTCGTCTCGCCGCCGGTCACTATCTTCGTCTGACCCGACCGGTGGACAGGTGATGGCGCTTGCCTTCCTGCCATTGGATTTGCAGCATCCGCACACGGTCATGGTGGATGGCTCGAAGATGGTCCGTCATGTGCTGTTTGCCATGGATCTGCTTCATCTGATCGATCGGAATCGCCAGCGCTCGCGATGAGTGCCGAGGGTCAGCTGTCCGAATCCTGGCAGCGCTATCTGGGCGCGGCTTTGGCATCGGCTCCGATGCGTGGCCTGAGCACATTTCTGCGTACCGAAAAAGCCAAAGGCCGAGTCATCCATCCGCCCGGCCCGCTGATTTTCAATGCCTTCAACCGTACGCCATTCGAGGCGGTACGCGTGGTCATTCTCGGCCAGGATCCCTACCATGGGTCTGGACAGGCGCACGGCCTGAGTTTTTCCGTGCCCGACGGCGTGCCGCCGCCGCCCTCGCTGCAGAATATTTTCAAGGAAATCGAGCGCGATCTCGGTCTGCCGCGCCCCGTCACTGGTAACCTGACGCCATGGGCGGAGCGGGGCGTTCTGTTGCTCAATGCCGTATTGACCGTGGAAGCCGGCAAGGCCGGTTCGCATCAGGGCAAAGGTTGGGAGGCTTTCACCGATAGCGCCATCAGTGCGCTGTCCGCGCAGCGCGACGGACTGGTATTCATGCTCTGGGGTGCCTATGCCCAGGCCAAGGGCGTCCGCATCGACCGCAACCGCCACTGCATTCTGCGGGCGCCACACCCCTCGCCACTTTCGGCACACCGTGGATTTCTGGGCTGCGGACACTTTTCCGCCGCCAACCGCTATCTTCAGGGCCGTGGGCAGCCTCCTATGGACTGGCGGTTATAAATTAACTCATTGATATTGAATAATATTATAGTTTATGTGGCGCGTGGACCAAGGTGGCTTCACGGGAACTCTACAGGGCGGTTAGCACTCTAAGGCCCAGAGTGCTAAACTTTCCGTCAGGAGTAAAGAGACCATGACCAGCAAAGCCTTAATCAGCCACAGCCTTCCGATTCCCAGCGCCCTGGGTTCATTGGATGCCTACATCAACGCGGTCAACCGCGTGCCGGTGCTGTCCGTCGAGGACGAGCAGGCCTTGGCGCGGGCCTACCGCGACAACGACGATCTTGAAGCCGCCCGCCATCTGGTGATGGCGCATCTGCGTTTCGTGGTGCATGTCGCCCGTGGTTATCAGGGCTATGGCCTTGGTATGGGTGATCTGATCCAGGAAGGCAACATCGGCCTGATGAAAGCGGTCAAGCGATTCGATCCCGACCAGGGCGTGCGTTTGGTCAGCTTCGCCGTGCACTGGGTGCGTGCCGAGATGCACGAATTCATCCTGCGCAACTGGCGCATCGTCAAGGTCGCGACCACCAAGGCCCAACGCAAACTGTTCTTCAATCTGCGCAAATCGAAAAAACGTCTGGGTTGGCTGAATGCCGCCGAAGTTTCCGCAGTCGCCAAGGATCTGAATGTGTCCGAACGCGAAGTGCTTGAAATGGAATCGCGCCTTTCCGGCCGGGATATTGCGTTCGATGCTCCGGACGATGACGACAATGATCACGCACCGCCGTCGCCCTCGGCCTATCTGGTCGCTGCCAATGCCGATCCGGCCGCCGCCTACGAGCGCGACAGCCACGACGACAACCAGCTTGAACTGCTGCGCGAAGGTCTGGGTGCTCTGGATGCGCGTTCGCGCGAAATCCTGCAGAAGCGATTCCTGGCCAAGAATAAGGCCACACTGCACGAACTGGCCGATGAATACGGCGTATCCGCCGAACGCATCCGCCAGTTGGAAGCCAATGCCCTGAAGAAAATGAAGGCGCTATTCGCGGCTTGATTAATTGCTGCGATTCTGAAAAAAGCCGGCATTTGCATGCCGGCTTTTTTTCATCGCGCCGATCAGGCCGCGGGGGGTGCCGGCTCGGGGGCAGGCCGCGTGCGGCGGTCTAGAGGCATGTTGTTGCGGCGGACATCCGGACGCGCCGCCAGCCGTGTCGGCAGTCAGATGCCGGCTTCGCGGGCTTTGTGCCCGAGCTCGATAAGGGTCTTGGCGCTGAATTTTTCCATTAGGCTGGCGCGATGGATGTATACGGTCTTATCGGAAATACCGAGCTGTGCGCCGATAGCCTTCGCGGTTTCGCCGTTGAGCAGAAGCATCAGGACTTCCCGTTCGCGCTTGGTGATATGCGGTGGCGTGGCGGCAATCTGGTTGCGTATGTCGTCGCTGAGGTAGAAGTGCCCATTGTGCACTTCGTTGATTGCATTCACCAATTCCCGCGCACCGCGGGATTTAGTGACGTAGCCGAATACGCCGAGATCCATCGCGCGCTTGACCAGATGCGCTTCGCCATGCATCGACAGTACGATGGTGCGGCACTTGCTGGTGATGGCAGACGGATGCTGCAGAATCTCGATACCTTTGAATTTCTCGAAATCCAGATCGGTGATCAGGATGTCCGTATCCAGTCCGGGCAACGCGTCGAATAGCTGCTCTGGAGAATCGAATTCGGCGATAACGGACATATCGGTTTCTTGGTCGAGAAGAAACCGGACGCCCTCACGGACAATGGCATGGTCTTCCAATAAGATAATCCGTATCATGCCTTAGTTAAGATTCCATTAACACTGTCGCCATAATCCATGACTTGATGTCAAAAGCCAATAGGAATAATTCTTATAGCAGCGGCATCCGCCTTGTTGCACCCTGTATCTATGAATCGCGCCTTTAAAGCAAAAACGGAAACCATGAGCAAGGGTAGTATCATCGCCGTTCTGGCGCTGAGCCTTTTGGTTTTTATCGGCGGTGATATCGAAGGCATCTACATCAGCACGCTGTTCGGTCTGCGGTTGGTTGTCATCCTGCGGCTTCCGGCCCGCTACTATTTGCCCGCAGCCCTGCTGGAAGCCGCCATGGTGTCCATCAATCCGGGCTATGGAATTTATAACTTCTTAGACCCCATCGCCTACCAGGCCCACCTCGTCGGCATCGCCACGACTTACCTGTCCGCCTGGTTTTTGGTCCGCGATATCAAATCCTCCGCAGGTGAGCGTCCGGCTATTTTCCCCCGCTATGTGCTGTTCATCGGCGCGATATCGGCGGCCACCATCACCGCCATGCTGGTGTTCGGGCATTTCAGCAAACCGCGGGATTTCTTCTATCTGATCAGCGCCGCTTATGCCACGCTGGCCATTTATTCCCTGTCTGCGGTCGTCTTCGGGTTCTTTGCTGTCTATGTCATTGATAATCCGGGATATAGGCGCGGGTCGGTCGCCATGGCGTTGGCAATGCCGATTCTGCTGTATCTGCTGTATCGGGGGGGTGTGGCGGTATTCGAAATACTGAACAACCTATCCTTCATCTATCTGGTGCTGCTGCTGGTGATCGGTGGGCTTGCGGTCACGGCCTACCGGCTCGGGGTGGTCACCACCTGGGTCGGCTGTCTTTCGGCGGTACTCATCCTCTCCAGCCAGCATAACGGCTGGACGCTCAGCACCTGGCACGGCGCCATCAGTTATCTGATTTTCCTGTGCATCTTCAACCTTTACATCGCATTTTTCATCAACCGCCTGAACCAGACACAGGAAAGTCTGGCGGACTCCAAAAAGCGCGAGGATCTTCTGATCCGCAGCATGCAGGATATCGTGTATTCCCAGAATCTGGTCATTAACGAACGGATGGATAAAGTCGTGCGCGATCTGCATGACGAGGTCGGACAGGGGCTGGTCGCCGCCAGCATCTATATCCGGTCGCTCGAGAATTCACTGGAAAGCGCCAACGCAAGGCGTGCCTTCGAAAAAGGTTCGGCAATGCTGGAGTCGACCTCCGTCAGTATCCGCAACATGCTCAATAGCCTCGACCGGCAACCGATGAATTACGCCTATCTCAGCCAAGAGCTTACTTCCGGCCGTATCGCCCAGCTCCTGCACGGATCCAGAATCGGCTACCATTTCACCATCACGCCGGAGTCGCCCGCGTGGAGCGAAGTGCCGCCGGAAATCTATGCCTACATCCACCGCTTTTACCAGGAGTCGGTGACCAATATCCTTCGGCATAGCCGTGCCGATCAATGCTGGATTGACCTGCGAATGCGCATAAGAGCCGATCAGATCCTCTTTGCCGGCAGCATCCGTGACAATGACATTCAACGGTATTTCAACTTCAATAAAATCGGCTCGACCGGACTTGATGGCTTGGTCCAGAAAACCCGTCAGGTCGGTGGCATCCTCCGACACGGACGGAAGCCGGCATTCAAGAAAATCGGGTTTCTGGTGCAGGTGCCGCGGCGATGAAGCGCCATCTGCTGATCTATGCCATATGTTTGGTGGCTTTCATCACGATGCTGATGGATTCCAGACGGCTTGAAGATAAGACTCGAGTGCCGATACCCGCTTCAGGCAAAGTCCTGAGCATGACCTTGCACCGGCTCAATCAAGGTGAAAACCACCTCTGTCGGAACGATCAGAACGGCACGCTCTGGTGTTGGGGCAATAATCTGAAAGGGCAGCTCGGCAATTCTCGCTTCGCACTGCAGCCGGAACCGCAGGCGATACCTTTCAACCGGCCATTCAGCATGATGGAGGGCGGTGCCGATCACAGCTGTGCCCTGACCACGGCCGGACAGGTGCTGTGCTGGGGCGATCCGGCCATGGGTGTGATGGGCGACGGCGGCACCAGGGCGCAACCCGTCATCCGTCCGATGACGGTTCCCGGGTTGTCAGCTATCGTCCACATCGCGTCCGGCTTTGACGGCATGTGCGCCTTGGATGCCGCTGGCAAGGTGTTCTGTTGGGGCGCCATCGGCCGAAGCAACAGCCGGCAGCGCGCCCGGGTATTCAGAACCTTTAGTCGTCCGGAACCGATGCCGCTTCCCGAGCCGGCGATCCATCTCGGCTTCGGACCGCACCATGCCTGCGCCGTCGGTGATTCGGGCGCGGCCTACTGCTGGGGTTTCAATGGCAGGGGTGCGCTTGGCGACGGCAGCGTCACCGACCGCATGCAATCGGTGCGCGTCTTGGATCTTCCCGAAAAATTGGCCACGATCACGCCGGGCTATCTGCATACCTGCGCGATTGCGGTCAGCAAGCGCGTCTATTGCTGGGGTACGAACATCCAAAACCAGCTCGGAGATGGTCTGCGCAACCCCGCCGAGGATGCCCAGCGCCTGAGTCCCGGACCCGTCCCCGGCCTTGAAAACATCGTCCAGCTCAGCAGTGGCTCGTCGCATAACTGCGCGCTGGATGCGTCAGGCCGGGTTTTCTGCTGGGGTTACAACGAACACGGCTCGGCCGGCCAGGATCCCGCCCGTTACCCGAATGTGCCGGTCCCGATGCCCGTTGCGCTGGAAGCGCCCGTGGTCGAGCTGGCTTATAACGAGTGGGGAATGTGCGCTTTGACCATGGCCGACAAAGTCTACTGCTGGGGCAGCAACAAAGCCAAACTGCTCGGTGCGCGGGACCCTGGGCGCCCCTGGCTGCCGGTGGAAATCAGTTTTCCGAAGTCTTTTGCTGGTCGATGACTTCAATCAGGAAGCCCTGAGCCTGCAGACCGCGGCGAAGAATCGCCAGATCGCTCCGGGTTCTACCGAACTGCACATCGGCGGCATTTCCTTTTTCAAGCAGAAGGAAATACTGCGTTGCGACATCCATCGGAAAGAAAATCTTCAGGGCGCTCAATACCAATGAGGGCCTGCGGAAGGTATCCGGATGGCTCAGTATCCGCAGGACATGCGTGTTCGGACTGTTCATTGCTTTTAAATTCCCCGCACTATGGCCGCCAGTTTAAGCAGAGCGGGGCATCAGAGGAATAGGAGTAATCTCTAAAGCCGTCCCGTTTAGACAGAGCGGGACATGGGAGGCCAATCATCTCTAAAGCCGCCGAGGGATGGTCGGAGAGGGGGCTAATAGTGTCGGAATTGTGAATGTGGTTTCGGTCATCATGGCATTTGTCTTGCTTGTTGCCTTGGTGGGCGGCATCGTCATGTTCTCATCCACGCTTTTTTCCGGCAGCAAGGACTATGAAAGCTTCGAAGAGTCCTTTGCTAGGGTCGCCAACATGGATGGTGGGAGCACCGGGGAGGACGCAAGCGATACTTTCAAGGGCACCAATGAGCGGCTTTCGGTGGAGAACGAGTACGGCAAGGACCTGCAGGCGGCGATCAAGGCCGCCCAGTGTCCGGATCCGACAGGGACTTACAATGTGCTGGTCGGTAACGGTCTTTCAGCCTCTTCCCGTTCCAAATACTTCAGTTTCGTCGAAAAATACTTCTATGACTTCGCCGAGGCCGCCATCAAGAATCCGGATCTCAACCGCGAATTTTTCTGTGGCGAGAATATCTTGGACGTGATATCGCGCCATGATGCCGAAGAGGCTGCCGGTGCCATGCAGCGCATGTATCTGCTGGGCGGTTCAATTGCAGTCATCATCGGCACCATCCTGCTGATCTTCATCCTGATGGTGATTCCGGCGATTTACCGCATCGAAGAACATCTGCGTCCGAAATCCTGAACGGGGAAAACCACGATGGACACTCTGAAAACAATCGCCGTGCTGGCCGTAGTTCTGGCCGCGGGCTGTGCCGACAAAACCAAGGAAGCCGATCGTCTGAACGGTGAAGTCAAGTCCGAGGTCTGCCGCATCAAGGAAACACTGCCGCCCATGTCGGCAACATTGGCTGCGGCCGAGCGCGATACCGCAGTTGTGGAAGCTGTGGTAATGCTTTCCGAGAAGGTGCGAAAATCCCCCGCGCTGATTGCCAAAACCCGGGAAGTCAATGCCCTGGTGAAGGACTTCAAGCCTAGCGACCGCTTCACCTATTTTTTCGATGCCAACCGTCTGGATGAAAGCACGGTGCGGCAGATTGTCGAGGCCCAGTGTCCATTCGAATTCATCGACGATGCCGTCGAGGCCGCTGCCGAAGCGCCGGCAGCGGATGCATTGGGCGAGCCTGCCGCCAATGGCGGGGGTATGGATGAAGCCGCCATGGCCGCCGCCGAGGATGCCGGCATTGCCGCCGCCGATGCGCAGTTTGCCGCCGAAGCCGAACGCGAGCGCCTACTGGCCGAAGCCGAGGTCGCCCGGGCCCGCAAGGAAATCCTAAAGGCCGAACGCGAATTATTGGAGGAACGCCGCCAGGCTCAACAAAACGCACAAATGGACGAAGTCGAAGTCGCAAGAGCTCGTAAAGAAGCTGCCCAGGCCGAGCGGCAACTCATCGCCGAACAGCGCCGCCAGGCCGAGCAAAGTGCGCAGATGGCGGTAGCTGCCCCCAAAGTCAGCTGTCCTTACAATGTCGCTAATCCCCTGAAATGCGCGAGCCGTGACCGCCAGCCGACCGCCTGTGCCTGGAATTTCGAGGCCTGTGGCATGCCGCGTCTGTTCAAGCAGGAATCTAAGACTACCTGTACCGGAAAGATGAGTGCAGATAAGGCCGCTGGCCAGATTATCATCGTTGATGGTTGCCGCGGTTTATTCGTGCCGCAGATCTGAGTACCGCGTATGGGTAGAAAAAGCCGCCCGATGGGCGGCTTTTTCATGGCGATTTGATCAATCCGAAACCGATGGTCTTTTCCTGAAGTTCGGGCAGGGTGTGTGCATGTGCTGCTGCGGCAGTAAGCCGCGGATATCTGTTAAAATAAGCCATCCGCGCCCGTAGCTCAGCCGGATAGAGTAGTGGCTTCCGAAGCCATTGGTCGGGGGTTCGAATCCCTCCGGGCGCGCCAGTTTCCGCTATGACACTCCATACTTTCCAATTAGAAAACCGCTTCGGACAAATGCGTGTTGCTGAATACGGCGGCCAGTTACTGAGCTGGCAATGCCCTGCGGGCATCGAACGTTTGTATACGCCCGAGCAACTGCAGCTTGTTCCGGAGCGCGCTTTGCGTGGCGGCGTGCCGGTGTGTTTTCCGCAGTTCTCCGGCCGCGGCGACCTGCCCAAACACGGCTTGGTCCGCACCCGGCCCTGGAAGTTGCAGGGACAGACCGAATCGGCTCTGATCCTCGCCATCGAAGACGATGAACATACGCGGGCACTTTGGCCGTATGCGTTTTCGCTGGTGCAGACCCTGGTGCTGGATGCCGACGGCCTGAGCATCAGTCTCGATTTCCACAACCGCTCGGATCAGCCGCTTGTTTTCACTGGCGCCTTGCACACGTACCTGCGCGTGCCCGATGTTACTGCCTGTACTTTGCATGGTTTGAATGGCTGTGTGTATGAAGATGCCGCCGATGACGGCCGCTACAAGAACCAGCAGGGCAATCTGTTCATCAACGGCGAGGTCGACCGCGTCTTCGCCGAAGTACCGAAGCGGCTTCGCCTCAATTACGGCAACGGCGAATCGCTGGAAATCCGCCAAGGCGGTTTTGCCGATACCGTGGTCTGGTGTCCGGGGCCGGAGCTGGCGGCAAGCTTCAGCGACATGCCGGCCGCCGACTGGCAGCGCATGCTTTGCGTGGAGGCGGCCGCCGCCGCACAGCCGGTCACTGTGCTGGCCGACGGCCACTGGCAGGGCTGGCAGAAATTGCGGGTACTTTAAGTGCGGCAGATCGCCAGATAATTGCGGACCGTGGTTTCCAGTCCGTCATACAGCGCTTCGCCGATCAGGGCATGCCCGATCGACACTTCCAACACCACCGGAACCATGCTGAGAAACGCGCCCAGATTGGCTTGGTTCAAATCGTGCCCGGCATTGACGCCGATACCCAGCGCCTGTGCTTCCGCCGCGGTCCGTGCACAGGCTGCGGCCGCCGTCGCATCGCCGCGTGCAAAGGCCTCGGCAAAGGGTCCGGTGTAGAGTTCGATACGGTCGATGCCGAGCGCCTTGGCCGGAACCAGATCGGGCGTGCCGGCATCCATGAAAATCGACACCCGCACGCCCCAGTCCAGCAGTTGCTGCACATAGGGCTGCAGCCGTGCGCCGTCGGCACGCAGGTCGAAACCATGATCGGAGGTGATCTGGCCGTCGCCATCGGGAACCAACGTGGCCTGCGTCGGGCGCGTGCGTTCAATCAGCGCCATCAGTCCGGGATATTCGCCATGCGCCGGCGCGAATGGATTGCCTTCGATGTTGTATTCCACCCCGTGTTTCCGGCACAGCTTTGCCAGTGCATCGACATCGCCCGGCGTGATGTGACGTTGATCCGGGCGCGGATGCACGGTGATGCCGTGGGCGCCGGCTTTGATGGCGGTTTCTGCAGCTTTCAGCACCGAAGGCTCCGCGCCGCCGCGCGAATTGCGCAGCACCGCGATCTTGTTGACGTTGACGCTGAGTGCGGTCACGCCTCGTTGCCGTTGTTGGCGTTGGTATCGGCCTTTCGGGCTTTGGCCTGTTCGGCCAGCTCACGCATGCGTCGCAGTTCATCCGGACTGATGATGTGACGCTCGGGCCGGCGCTGGCTTTCCACGCGGCTGCTGAGCAGGTTCCAGGAACCCAGAAAAAGGAACACCAGCGCCATCACCACCAGAAAGCCGACGCCGCGGGTGCTGAGATCGGCGAACATGGCCATGGCCACGGCGCCGACACTGAGCAGGTAATAGAGGATATACATACGCGTTCTCCGTGATGCCTGCGATTATAGCAATGGCGAGAACAGCCGGGCACCGGCCTGTGCCAGGCGTTCGCCCAGCGGCAGCCGTTGTTTCGGATCAAAGCGACGTGATTCGCCGAGATAGCCGTACAGGATGCGTGCCAGGCGGTCGCCGAGATCGGCATCTTCAAACAGTACCGACAGCTCGAAATTGAGACGGAAACTGCGCCGGTCGAAATTGGCGCTGCCCAGAATGACCGTGCCGTCATCGACCAACAGGGCCTTGGTGTGCAGCATGCGCGGGAATTCATAGATGCGGACGCCGGCTTCGGCCAGCACATCGAAATAGGAGCGTGCAGCCAGGGTCACCATCCGGCTGTCGCTTTGGCGCGGCACCACCAGTGCGGTATCGACGCCGCTGAGGGCGGCCGAGGTCAGCGCCATCATCGCCGCTTCGCTGGGCACGAAATACGGGGTGACCAGCAGCACACGTTTGCGGGCGCCGGTGATGGCCTCGACCTGGGCGCGGTGGATCGGCTCCCAAGGCGTGTCCGGCCCGGCCGCGAGCACCTGTGCGATTACCGGCCCGGCCTGTGCCGGCGGCGGCAGGAAATAGCGGGCATCGGCCTTGAAGCGGCCGCCGGCATACAGCCAGTCGGCCACGAACGCCAGTTGCAGCCAGCGCGCGATTTCGCCCTCGGCGCGGAAATGCAGATCAACGTAGGCATCGGCGCGTAGATTTTCGTTTTCCTCGTCGGTGATGTTGATGCCGCCGGTAAAGCCGGTGATGCCGTCGATCACCACGATCTTGCGGTGCGAGCGCAGGTTGATCTGCGGCCGCCACAACCGGCGCAGAAAGAACGGATGGAAGAACGCGATTTCCACGCCGGCGTCACGCAGCGGCCTGAGGAACGCATCGCCGATTTTCTTCGAACCGAGCCGGTCGAGCAGTAGCCGCACTTCGATGCCGCGCACGGCCTGACGGACCAGAGCATCGCGGATGCGGGTGCCGGTGATATCCGGCTCGAAGATGTAGTACTCGAGGTGGATGTGATGGCTGGCGGCATCGAAGGCCCGCTCCAGTGCATCGTAGGTGGCCGCGCCGTTCACCAGCAGATCCACCTGCACCGCACTGCTGGGTGCAAACCCGGAAGCGGCGGCGTTCAGCCGCATCAATGCATCGGCATTATCCGCCAGATTGGCTTCGGTCAGCGGCATCAGGCCGGCACGTGCCTTGCTGCGTTTCAGGTTCTGCCGTTTGATCCGGGTCGGGCCGAGGAAGTGGTAGATCAGAAAGCCGATGTAGGGCAGCAGAATCAGCGACAGCAGCCAGCTCAGCGTGGCGATCGGTTCGCGTTTCTGCAGCAGGATCCAGGCGCTGAGCAACAGCACATACAGCAGCCAGAGCAGGCCAAGCACCAGAGAGATGTTTGGCCAGGCGGCCTGCAGATGCATCCAGGCATTCAGCGCGGCAGTGATCATGCCCGGTTTCCGTAAATGCTTTCGGCGCAACGCTCGGCGCTTAGCAGGCCCGGGTAGACGCCGATGAAATCGGTTTCGGTCATGGTCGGCCGCGGTCGTATTCGTGGTGATAGCGTTCGGCTTCGGCCACTTCGTTGCGTGAGCCCAGAAACACCGGTACGCGCTGGTGCAGTGCTTCGGGTTGCACATCGAGCATACGTCCGCGCCCGGTACTGCAGGCGCCGCCGGCCTGCTCGAGGATGAAGCCCATCGGATTCGCTTCATACATCAAACGCAGACGTCCGGGCTTGCTCGGATCCTTGGTATCGGCCGGATAGATGAAGATGCCGCCGCGGGTCAGGATGCGGTGCACTTCCGACACCATGCTGGCGATCCATCGCATGTTGAAATCCTTGCCGCGCGGGCCGGTTTTTCCGGCCAGAAGATCGCGGATGTAGTCCTGCATCGGCGGCTGCCAGAAGCGCTGGTTCGACATGTTGATGGCGAATTCGCGGGTGTCTTCCGGCACCTGCACGTCGCTGCGGGTGAGAATGAAACTGCCTTGTTCGCGGTCGAGGGTGAACATGTGCGTGCCACGGCCGAAAGTGAGCACCAGGATGGTGCTCGGGCCGTACACGGTGTAGCCGGCGCAGACCTGCGCGCTGCCGGGCTGCAGGAAATGTTCGTCGCGCGGCTCGGTCACACCATCCGGGCAGCGCAGTACCGAAAAGATGGTGCCGACCGAAACGTTGACGTCGATATTGGAACTGCCGTCGAGCGGATCGAACAGCAGCAGGTAGTTGCCGCGCGGATAGCTGCTCGGAATGGCATGTGCATGTTCCATTTCCTCCGAGGCCAGACCGGCCAGATGACCGCCCCATTCATTGGCTTCCAGCAGGATTTCGTTGCTCAATACATCGAGCTTCTTCTGGGCTTCTCCCTGCACATTGCCGGTGCCGGCATCACCGAGCACGTCACCCAGGGCACCTTTGCCGACCGCGGTTGAAATGGTCTTGCAGGCGCGTGCCACCACCTCCAGCAACAGGCGCAGATCCGCGTTAATATGGCCTTGGTGCTGCGCTTCGATCAGATAGCGCGACAGGGCGGTCGGTTTCATGGGCGAAGTCCTGATACGGTTAGTCGTATTGTAATGCGTGGTGGGAAACAGAACGGAGTCGCATGCATATTTTTTCCAGCACACCGCTGCTGCCGGCGCTGATGACCGCTCTGGGTATCGGCCTGATGATCGGCATGGTGCGTGAACGCACCCATCTGGAAACCTTCGCCGGCGTGCGTACGCATGCACTGACTGCCCTGGCGGCCGTGCTGTCGACCAGTCTGGGCACCGGCCCGTTCCTGATTCTGCTCGGTCTGGTGCTGGTGCTGGTGTCGCTGGCGTACTGGCGTTCGGCCGCGCAGGATGCCGGCATGACTGGAGAAGTCGCGCTGATGGTGACCGCATTGCTGGGCTCGCTGGCCGTCACCCAGACCGCGTTGGCGGCCGGGTTGGGTGCTCTGGCGGCGGTGCTGCTGTATGCCAAAACGCCCCTACACCGCTTCGCCAAGGAAGTGTTAAGCGAACGGGAAGTGCACGACGGCATCATCCTTCTTGCCAGCGCCCTGATCGTGCTGCCGCTGCTGCCCGACCGCGCCATCGACCCTTACGGCGTGCTCAATCCGGCCAAACTCTGGCGTTTGGTGGTGTTGGTGATGCTGGTCGGCGCCATCGCCCATGTGGCCTTGCGCCTGGTCGGCAACCGCTGGGGCCTGCCCTTGGCCGGCTTTTTTTCCGGATATGTGTCGTCCACCGCGGCCACACTCAGTTCCGCCGGCACCGCGCGCGCCGAACCGGAATTGAAATCCCCGGCCTTGGCGGCGGCGCTGTTGGCGAATGTCGCTTCCTTGAGCCTGTTCATTCCAATCCTGCTGGCCATGGCGCCGGCCTATCTGCGCGCGATTCGTTTCGAGCTGGCAGCCGCTATTGCGGTGCTGGTCCTGCTCAGCGTGTTCGGGCTGCGTTACAGCCGCGATGCCATAACCGAATCCTCGGTGGCGCAGAAGCGCATGTTCCGCATCCAGCATGCGCTGGCACTGGTCGCCATCATCGCCGCCATTTTGTTTCTGACCGCCTATCTCAATGAAGTGTTGGGGTCCGAATGGGCGGTGGCCCTGGCCTTGTTCGCCTCCGCCGCTGAGCTGCATGCGGCCTTGGTCGGCGTGGCCGAGCTCAGCAAGGCCGGAGCCTTGCCGCATCCCGAATGGGGCTTCTTCGGCCTGCTGTTGGTGAGTTTTACCGTCAAAACCGGCATCGCCTGGTATGCCGGAGGCCGCGATTTCGCCTGGCGGTTCGGGGCCGCGATGCTGACCGCTCTGGGCGTGGTCGCTGCAGTGATATTACTCCGGGGCTGAAGCCCTCAGATATCGCCATCGGCCAGCCAGCCCTCGCCGCTGCCGCGGTGGAACACGTGGTCGCTGTCGAGCACGGACCCGGCCGGAATCGCCTCAAGACCCTTCAGTTGCACGTACACCGGTTCGAAATCGGCGAAGGTAGCCTCGAACAGCTGCTGGAAGCTGTCGATCACGAAATAGGTTTTCTGGTAGGTGTCGATCCGGTAACGCGTGCGCATCACACGCTGCAGATCGAAGCCGATGCGGTTCGGGGCCGGTGAATTAAGACTGTAGTCGCACTCCCCCTTCGAGCTCAGAATACCGGCGCCGTAGATGCGCAGGCCGTCGGCGGTGTCGATCAGGCCGAATTCGACCGTGTACCAGTACAGGCGGGTCAGTTGCGCCAGCGCCTCGGGGCCGAAGCCGTGCGCACGCAGGCCGCCTTGGCCATAGGCGCGCATGTAATCGGCGAACACCGGATTCATTAGCAGCGGCACATGGCCGTAAAGGTCGTGGAACACATCGGGTTCCGACAGGTAATCGAGTTGCTCAGGCCGGCGAATCCACCAGGTCACCGGGAAGCGGCGGTTGGCCAGATGCTCGAAGAAAACCAGTTCCGGCAACAGACCTTCGACGCCGATGATCTGCCAGCCGGTGGTGGCCTGCAGAATCGCGTTCAATTCGCTGAATCTGGGGATGCCGGTCTCACCCATGCCCATGGCGGCGGTGGCATCCAGGAATTCGCGGCAGGCCTGCTGGCCCAGCTGCGCCTGTTGGCGTCGGAATAATGTCCGCCATACCTCATGATCGGTTTCGCTGTAGCTGTCCCAGGGTTGTTCAACCACGCCCGTGGTGTATACCGGTACGGAACCCTTATCGGTCTGCTGGTGTTCAACGCGTTGCGGTGTGGTCATGGCGGATTCCCGATGCTTGGAGGCATTTTACTCCGCTTGCCGCCCAAGGGAATGATTCCGATCAAGAATCCGGGCGCCGGAACGGCAGTACATTATCCCCGCCGCGGGGTTCCGGTCGGTGCCAGAGCACCGGTACGTTCTGCGGTTTCTCCAGTTGCAGTTCGGCGTTTGCATCATCCGCCTCGGGCTCCAGATCCCAGCTATACAGACGCACGGGGGCCCGCTCATCCCGCCCGGCAAAGGCCAGCCCGCACAGGAAACCGACGACCGCGCCGGACAGATGGTATTCCCAGGACACCCCGGCCTCTTGCGGCAGCACCGACAGCACCATGCCGCCGAAGAAGAACAGCGCCAGCATCAGACCGGTCAGGGACATCCGATCGCGCCGGCGCAGGCCTTGGGCAATCAGGAAGAACATCAGGCCGACGGTGACCCCGCTGGCGCCGATGTGGTGGCCGCCGAGACTGATGAACCAGGTGCCCAGACCGGAGCCGATCCAGACCAGGGGAAGCGCCGCCCGGCTGGCCCGCGGAAACAGACTGCCGGCGATGGTGCCCAGAATCAGGATGGCGAACGCATTCGAAGCCAGATGCTCGAACGAGCCGTGCAGCAGCGGTGCAGTCAAGATTCCGATCAGCCCGTCGATATTCTGGGGTTGGATGGCCAGAGGACGGGTCGCGAACCAGCGGTCCTGCATCAGGAATACCGCGAGCAGCACGGCAACCCAGCAAAGGCTGAACGTCAAGGCGCGGTTGAACTGCTGTTTCACGCGCCCGAGATAGGCGGTGCTGCGGGTCTGGTAAAGGGTTTCGGCATCCATTCACAGGACATGGGGGCTGTACCCGAAAGCACAAGCCCCGTTTTCCGGCGAGCCGGGATTATTCGTCCTTGAGCAGGTATTCTTCGCCGACCACGGCCTTTTTTTCCTTCGGCTTGAACATCAGGCTGAACGCCATGGCTGCGGTAATCAGCGCCGCCACCACGCCCAGCGAAATGCCGACCGGAATCTTGTAGAAATCCACAATCAGCATTTTCACGCCGATGAACATCAACACCAGCGCCAAACCATAGGCCAGTAGATGGAATTTCTCGGCCATGCCAGCCAATAGGAAATACAGGGCGCGCAGGCCAAGCACCGCAAACACGTTCGAGGTCAGGACAATGAACGGATCGGTGGTGATGGCGAAAATGGCCGGAATCGAATCGACCGCGAAAATGACGTCGGTGAACGCGACCATCATCATCACCACGAACAGCGGCGTGTATTTCTTGATACCGTCTTCGCGCACGATGAAGGATTCACCGTGGTAATGACGGGTCAATGGCAGGTGACCGGTAATCCAGCGCAGAATCGGGTTTTTCTCCATATCCGGCTCTTTTCCGGCCGCCCACAGCATTTTAGCGCCGGTGGCCAGAAGGAACAGACCGAAGAAGTAAAGGATCCAATGGAACTGCTGGATCAATGCGGCACCGATGAAAATCATGATCGCGCGCAACACGATGGCACCCAGGACGCCGTAGATCAGCACACGCTGTTGCGAAGGTGCCGGCACCGCGAAGTAGGTGAAGATCATCAGGAACACGAAAATGTTATCGACCGCCAGGGCCTTCTCGACCAGATAACCGGTCAAAAATTCCATGCCAATCCGGTCGGCATCCGGGCTGCCGCTGTCTTTCAGGTACCACCACAGGCCGGCGTTGAAAATAAAGGCCAATGCAATCCAGGCCATGCTCCAGATCAGGGCTTCTTTGGTGCTGACCTTATGCGGCCCATTGGCTTTAAGCACCAACAGGTCGACGAGTAGCGCCAAGATGACAAATAGTGTGAAAACCGCCCACATGGTGGGGGTGGCAATGCTGATCATGCAAAACTCTCCATTCGCAACAAAATAAAACCCCGAGGGCATCGAGGTGCTGCGAAGGTCTTGCTTGCAGATGAACTGCCTATCGAACCGGGGGCGGCGGCCCCGTGCTGACGACGCGATAGCGGGAGCTACTCCCCTTCGACTCCCATCATAGCTGGATAGCCCGGAAAAGTCATCTTGCGCGTTTACGCTTACAATACAAATATGAACCTGAGCACCGAGTTACCCTTCGTCCGCTTGAAGATCGAGCGCAAATCGACCCACCCCTGGATTTTCCAGAAAATGGTGGAAAAGCCGGAGCAAAAGCCGCGCCCCGGCAGCGTGGTCGATATCGTGGATGCCACCAACCACTGGGTCGGCCGTGGCTTCTACAACGGCCATTCACGCATCGCCCTGCGGGTGCTGACCGAGGATTACGAGGAGGCGGTCGATGCTGCTTTCTTCCAGCGCAAGATCGCCGAGGCCGTGGCCCTGCGCCGCGAGGTATTGAAGCTGGATGCGGTCTCCGATGCCTGGCGGGTGGTGCACTCCGAGGGCGATGGCCTGTCCGGTCTGGTGGTCGACCGCTACGGCGATCTGCTGGTGGTCGAGTTCTTCTCGGCCGGCGCCTTCCGCCACCGCGAATGGATCTACGAGGCTCTGCGCACCCAGTTCCCCGGTTGCCGTTTCTACAGCTTTGCCGAAGAACACGTGCAGAAACAGGAAAGCTTCGACTTCCGTGCGCCCGATGCGCCCGAGCCGAGCGTGATTACCGAATACGGCCTGAAATTCCGCGCAAGTCCCGGCTCCGGGCACAAAACCGGATTCTTCGCCGACCAGCGCGACAACCGTGAATATCTGTCGCAGCTGGTCAAAGACAAGACCGTACTGGATATCTGTTGCAACTCCGGCGGCTTCGCCATTTACGCCAAGGCCCGCGGTGATGCCAGTGAGGTCACCGGCATCGATCTTGACGAGGAAATCCTCGAGATCGCCGGCAAGAATGCGTATCTGAATGACGCCAAAGTCAAGTTCGTGCAGTCCGATCTGTTTCCCTACCTGCGCGATGCCGCCGCCCGCGGCGATGCCTGGGATGTGGTGATCCTCGATCCGGCGAAATTGACCCGTGACCGTGACCAGGTGATTTCAGCGCTGAAGAAATACAATGACATGAACAAGCTGGCGATGAGCGTGGTCAAGCCCGGCGGCATTTTGTTGACCTGCTCGTGCACCGGTCTGGTCAGTGAAGAGGACTTCCTCGACATGATCCGTCGCGCCGCGTTCTTCGCAGGGCGCCGTGCCCAGATCCTGAAGGTGTCCGGTGCCGGCGCTGACCACCCGTATATGGCGCATGTGAAAGAAAGCCGTTACCTTAAAGCCGTGTTCTGCCGCATTTTCTGACCCGGCCCAGAAGCCCGCCATGAAAAAAATCCTGCTCGCCACCGCCCTGACCCTTGCCCTGTCTTCCCTGCATGCGCAGGCCGCGCCGCAGGCCATGCCGGCCAATACCCCGAGTGAAGCGCTCAAGCCCGGTCAGTGGGTATGGTATGCCGAGGCGGTGCCGCAAGGTCCGATGCTGATGCTAGTCAGCATTACCCAGCAGAAAGCCTATCTGTACCGCAACGGCGTGCGCGTGGCGGTAACCACGGTCAGTACCGGCATGAAAGGCCACGACACCCCGACCGGTGTGTTCACCATTTTGCAGAAAAACAAAGATCACAAATCCAGCCTGTACAAGGATTCGCAGAACCGCCCGGCGGCCATGCCTTACATGCAGCGCCTGACCTGGGACGGCATCGCCCTGCACAGCGGCAATCTGCCGGGCTACCCGGCCTCGCACGGCTGCGTGCGCATGCCCGATGGTTTCGCCCGGCGTTTGTTTGCCGAAACCGAACTGGGCATGACCGTCATCGTCAGCAACGACAAGGTCACCAGTCCGCAGAACATGGTCGATCCGAACATGTTTGCGCAGTCGGTGAACGAGAAAGGCAAAGTGGTGCCGGTTGAGCCGCTGTCGGCGTACGAAGATTACCGCTGGCAGCCGGAGAAATCACCGTTCGGCCCGGTCACCGTGCTGATCAGTACGCGTAACCAGACCGTGATTGCGCTGCGTAACGGCATCGAAATCGGCCGTTCGAAAATCGGAGTGGTCGGTGGCGAACCGTTCGGCAGCCAGGCCTATGTGGTCATGGACGGCGTCGGTACCGAGCCGAGCCGGATCGTGCCGGATGAGATGGAACTGAAATGGCTGCGGGTGAATGCCTCGGCCAGCGGCGTCGCGCCCACTGCCGGCCTGGATCCGGCCGCCATCCGCCGCATCGCGGTGCCGGTCGATTTCGCGCGCCTGCTGTATTCCACCCTGCAGCCGGGCAGCTCGCTGCTGCTCACTGATGAGCCGATCAACCTCGATGGCGTGCGGAACATGACCGTGCTGACTGACGAGCCGGATACCGTACACAACGCCGAACGCCCCTGAGGAATGCCTGTTTCTGGCCATCGCCATGGGCCTGGCCTAGCGCAAAACCGCATGGATGAAACCTTCACAGCCTTCAGGGCATAATGTTCCTATCCAAACGAGGAGGCATCATGGCCGCCAAGAACAAAGCTCCAGCCAAATCTGCCGCCGTTTCCCAGGCGCAGGCCGAAGACGCCATCAAGCTGCTGCTGCGCTGGGCCGGCGATAACCCCGAACGCGAAGGGTTGCTCGATACGCCCAAGCGTGTGGCCAAGGCTTACAAGGAATGGTTCGGTGGCTATGAAATGCACCCGGAAAACTATCTGAAGCGCACCTTCGAGGAAGTGGAAGGCTACGACGAGATGGTGATCCTGCGCGACATCGAATTTGAATCGCACTGCGAGCACCACATGGCGCCGATCATCGGCGTGGCGCACGTGGGCTACATCCCGAACGGCCGCGTGGTCGGCATCAGCAAGCTGGCGCGGGTGGTGGAAGCCTACGCCAAGCGCCTGCAGGTGCAGGAAAAGATGACCGCGCAGATCGCGCGCTGCATCCAGGACGTGCTCAAGCCCAAGGGCGTGGGCGTGGTGATCGTGGCCAAGCACGAATGCATGACCACGCGCGGCGTGCACAAGACCGGCGTGAGTATGGTCACCAGCAAGCTTCTGGGCAGCTTCCGCGACGATGCGCGTACCCGTGCCGAGTTTTTACAGTGTGTGGGCATGAAGTAAGCCAGCATCACGATAGCTAAAGTGAAACGCCTCCATCCGGAGGCGTTTTCATTTCCAACATTCAGCAGCGCTTACGCAAACTTCGCTATCAACTCCGCCCACTGCGCTTTCACTTTGGCCATATGCTTTTCCTTGACGTGTCCGAAGCCGCGGATGTGCTCCGGAAGACGCGCGAATTGCACCGCCTGCACATGATTGCTGACTGACAGCTGCGACACGATGGTTGTGATGTTGCGCTGGTAGTCTTCAATCAGGGCGCGTTCCATTTTGCGTTCTTCGGTTTTGCCGAACACATCCAACGCGGTGCCGCGCAGGAACTTCAGGTGGCGCAGAGTTTTAATCGCCGGCAACGCCCAGGCACCGTATTCCTGCTTGATCAAATGCACATCCGTGCCGGCTTCACGCGCTGAAAAATTCTTGCTTGCGCGGGCGCGGCAGTTTCTTCAGCGCTGCTTCGGCTTTCGAGGCGCTGGAACGGTCCGGGTAAACACGCGAGGCCAACACGCGGATCGGCGGATGCGCACGCGTGTAACGGGCGCCGGTGCCGGCCGTATGTTCGGCGTAACGCCGGTCCAGGTCGGTGGTGATGCCGGCATACAGGCTGGTGCCGTTGCCGGTGCGGCATTCCAGCAGATACAGATGCCAGACCGTGCTCATGCCGCCCGGGCAGGGCGATTCAGCCAGGCCGCAAACAGCCCGGCGGTAATGAACA
The DNA here is from genome assembly GCA_021299355.1 of Lysobacteraceae bacterium. Taxonomy (GTDB): domain Bacteria; phylum Pseudomonadota; class Gammaproteobacteria; order Xanthomonadales; family Xanthomonadaceae; genus Arenimonas. The sequence continues at coordinate 7,522 of JAJTGG010000002.1, read as the reverse complement.
TGCTGATTGAATAGAACGCCGCGGGAACCGCCAACACGCTGTTGTCCAGTACTGTGAATGCCACGAACAGGGCCAGGGTTCCGTTGTGGATGCCGATCTCCATGGCAATCGCGATGGCCTGCCGGCGCGGCAGCTTCAGGGCGAGCGGCACCGTGTATCCGATCAGCAGGGAAAGCACATTGAACAGTACGCAGGCCAGTCCGATGATCGCCGCATATTCGGCCAGCAGCTGCCATTGTTGAATCATGGTCAGTGCCACCAGCAGAGCCAGCAGCAGCACCGAAAACACACGCAGGGGTTTCTCGACGCGGTCGGACCACTGCGGCCAGGTGCGCCGGATACCCATGCCGATGGCGACCGGCAGCAGGATGATGACACCGACCTCTATGATCTTGGCGAACGGCGGCGGCACCGCCTGATCGGCCGCCATGAAATAGGCCAGAGAGAACCCGACGATCAGCGGCAGGCTGAGCAGACACAGCAGCGAATTGACCGCAGTCAGGGTGATATTCAGCGCCACATCGCCGCCGGCCAGATGCGAATAGATGTTGGCGCTGGCACCGCCCGGCGCGGCCGCCAGCAGCATCATGCCCACCGCCAGTTCCGGTGGCAGCTGCAGCAGCAGACACAGACCGAAGCAGATCGCGGTCAGCAGCAGCATCTGCACGCCCAGCCCGATCAGTACCGCTTTGGGTTGACTCAGGATGCGGCGGAAGTCGGCCGGATGAAGGGTCATGCCCAGACCGAGCATGATGATGCCGAGCGACGCCGGCAGCAGGACGCCGCTGACCAGAGCGGTGTCGATCATTTGAAATGCATCGCGCAGTTCAAGGCGACGGTGATGCGTTCGCCTTCGCCGTAGAACGGCATGACCTGATGCTGCACCCAGGACGGGAAGATCACCAGCATGCCCGGCTTCAGGTCGAATGCGTAATTGCCGAGCTGGTAGGGAAAGCCCAGCTGGGAATTGCCGGCATCCAGATACATCTGGGCCATCGGATTGATGAAACTGAGCCGGCCCGAGTCGGGTTGGTCGGCATCGTGCTCGCCGGCGCTGACGCAGTACACCGCCGACCAGGACGCCATGGGATGGTTGTGCACGCCGAAGAAACCGCCGCGACGGGTGATGTGGAACCAGGCATCGGTGACGATCTGCAGGCGCGCCATGCGTGCCGCATCGTAACGGTTGAGTTCGGCCACGGTCTGCACGATCCGCGACAGACAGAATTCGCTCAGTTCGGCGATGCAGGCTTCCGGCCAGCTGAACAGGTCGAAATTGCTTTCGAACAGCTCCTTGTTGCGCGGCGTGTACGGATTCGGATTGGCGAAGCGCGGGCCCTGGGCTTCGCGGCGGATGAACAATTCGCGCAGGGCCTGATTTAAACTGGCACAATCATCCAGTTGGTCGAAAGCGAACGGAACGCTGAAAATCGGGTTGATCTGGGCCATGGCTACCACCGGAGACGTTATGACATTGTGCCAAAAATTAGGCTTGCTAGGTGTTCTGGCCGCTTTCGGTCTGCATGCCGCCGATCGCATCACCGGGCCGAGCTTTGCCTTGCGCAGTGAAGTATATGCGCCGAAGGCGATGGCCGCGACCTCGCACCCGCTGGCGACCCAGATTGCCTTGCAGACCATGCGCGAGGGTGGCAGTGCGATGGACGCCGCCATTGCCGCCAATGCCGCGCTCGGGCTGATGGAGCCGACCGGCAATGGCATCGGCGGCGACCTGTTCGCCATCGTATGGGATCCGAAAACCCGGAAGCTTCACGGTTATAACGGCTCGGGCCGGTCGCCGAAAGCGCTCAGCCTGGCCGAGTTCCAGCGTCGCGGACTGGCCGACATCCCTTCACATGGCCCGCTTCCGGTGACCGTGCCGGGCACGGTGGACGCCTGGTTCGCGTTGCATGCCCGCTTCGGCAAGCGCAGCATGGCGCAGAATCTGGCACCGACCATCGCCTATGCGCGCGAGGGTCACCCCGTGCATGAAACCATCGCCTACTACTGGGGCCGCAGTGTGCCAACCCTGTCGAAGTGGCCGGGTTTTTCCGAACAATTCACCGTGGACGGCAAACGCGCGCCACGCACTGGCGAACGCTGGCGCAATCCGAATCTGGCCAGCACCCTGGAAATCATCGGCCATGAAGGACGCGATGCGTTCTACAAGGGTGCCATCGCCCGGAGTATTGACACCTATTTCAAGGCCAACGACGGCTTCCTGCGCTATGAAGACCTGGCTACGCATCAGGGCGAGTGGGTCACGCCGGTCAGCACCAACTACCGCGGTTACGATGTCTGGGAGCTGCCGCCGAACGGACAGGGCATCGCTGCGTTACAGATTCTGAATCTGCTCGAGCCGTATGATCTGAAAGCTTACGGCTTCGGCAGCACCGAACACATACACCTGTTTGTCGAGGCCAAGAAACTGGCGTTTGCCGATCGTGCCGCGTCTTATGCCGATCCGGATTTCTACAAGACCCCGGTGGCCCGCCTGATCTCCAAGGACTATGCGCGCGAGCGCGGCAAATTGATTTCGATGGACAAGGCCATGAAAGCGACCGAGCCGGGCATCATTCCCGAACTGAATGAAGGAGACACCATTTATCTGACCACCGCCGATGCCGACGGCATGATGGTCTCGTTGATCCAATCCAATTACCGCGGCATGGGTAGCGGCATGGCGCCGCCCGGACTCGGTTTCATTTTCCAGGACCGCGGTGAACAGTTCGTGCTCAAAACCGGCCATGCCAACAGCTTCGCACCGGGCAAGCGCCCGTTCCACACCATCATTCCGGCCTTCATCACCAAGGATGGAAAGCCCTGGATCAGTTTCGGGCTGATGGGTGGCGCCATGCAGCCACAGGGCCACGCCCAGATCGTGATCAATCTGGTTGATTTCGGCATGAACCTGCAGGAAGCCGGCGATGCGCCGCGCATCCAGCATGATGGTTCGACCGATCCGGCCGGTCAGGCTGTGGCAATGGCCGATGGTGGCGAGGTCGATCTGGAAACCGGATTTGCCTACAGCACCATCCGCGCCCTGATGCGCAAGGGGCATAGCGTGCGTTACGCCGACGGTCCGTACGGCGGCTATCAAGCCATCAAGGTCAATCCGGAGGGTGGCTACGTCGGCGCCAGTGAAAGCCGTAAAGACGGCCAAGCCGCCGGGTACTGAGCCATGCTCAACAACGCCATCGATCTGAACCGCTACCGCCAACAGCTGGTGCAGCACACGCGCGTGCAGATTCCTGATTTTCTGCAGCCCGGTGCCGCTGAAACCCTGCACCGCTGTCTGCGTGACGACATTCCCTTCGCCTTGGCCGAGCGCTCCGGCGGCAGCTCACACACCATCGATGCGGAAACTTATGCGGCCATGGACGAGGCCGCCCGGCAGGCGCTGCTATACAAGGCGTATGCGCGCGCCAAATCCGAATTCCAGTTTTCCTACGACAGTTACATGATCGTGCGTGCCATGAAAGAGGGCTGGGCACCGAATCCGCTTCATACGGTGCTGGAATTCCTGAACTCAGCCGAGTTCCTGATGTTCGCGCGCCGGCTGACCGGCGAGCCGACCGTGAACCGCGTCAGCGCCCAAGGCACGCGTTACCGCGCCGGCCAGTTCCTGACCCGGCATCAGGATCGCGAAGACAACGAGAACCGGGTGTGTGCGTTCGTCATCAATCTCAGTAAAAACTGGGACAGCGATTGGGGCGGCCTACTGCAGTTCCATGATGATGCCGACCGGCTGGTTGACAGCTTCGTGCCGTACTGGAATACGCTATCGCTGTTCCGCGTACCGCAATCGCACACGGTCAGTCTGGTGGCGCCCTGGGCCGGCGCCGACCGGCTGGCGATTACCGGGTGGTTTTTGGCCGATTAGCGCTCAGGTGCGCCGCATTTCGAAATGCGGAATGCCGTCTTCGTCGTATTCATCACCCACTTCAACAAAGCCGAGCGCCCGGTAGAAATTCAGCAGATAGGACTGCGCACTGATGCGGATGCCCTGACCGGGGAACAGACGATCGCAACCGGCGATGCCCTCGCGCATCAGCTGTTGGCCGAAGCCTTTGCCGCGGAAGGCCGTCGCGGTCAGCACACGCCCGATCGAGGGTTCGGCGTAGAACGTGCCGGCATGCACCGATTTGCGGCCCGGATCGACCACGCGCAGGTAAGCGGCGAGAAGGCCGTCGCAGGTGCCAATCAGGTGCCAGGACTGCGCATCGAGCGCATCGGCATCCTGATACGGACAATTCTGTTCGACGATGAATACCGCTTCACGCGCAGCCATCACGGCGTGCCACTCCGGGGCGGTCAGTTCGTGCAGGCGGGCCCAGCGGAAGATGAGTGCGTTCATAGAGGCTAAGTAATTGTTGAAATTGATTATCTAGGGTGACAGAATCATGCCTGTTCGATAAGCCCATGCCAAACGGTTTGTGCGGTGCTATGAGGACAAGGGGAAAGCCAAAAACGGGAATTGTTAATTTATCATTAAGTATTAAAAAATCGTTATTTTAGAGTATTTACATTAGTACATAAATTTCGTACTGTGACCTAACTATGCAACTTCTAGATTGCAGGTTTTTGGTTGGTTTGCAGTTGTCATGCAAGGGGCAAGTGCTTTCATCGGGGTGCTGTCGTTCATTGATTTAATCCTTTAGGAGATAAACGCAATGTTACATAAAAACAATTTTATAAAATCAATTGGCAAGTCGGTTTTTTCACTCGCTCTTATCCTTGGTGCGACACAGGCTTCAGCCGGTGAGTCATCCGTTCTGAACAGCGATGATTTCGTCGGAATTTCCTTCTGGCTGATTTCGATGGCACTCATCGCCTCCACGGTCTTCTTCTTCCTGGAGCGTGATCGTGTCTCACCAAAATGGAGAACATCCCTGACCGTATCGGGACTGGTCACCCTAATCGCGGCCGTCCATTACTTCTACATGCGCGATGTCTGGGTCACCACGGGCTCCACACCAACCGTGTTCCGCTACATCGACTGGCTGATTACCGTGCCCTTGCTGATGGTCGAGTTCTATCTGATCCTCTCTGCGGTCACCAAGGTGTCTTCCGGTATTTTCTGGCGCCTGATCATCGGTACCATGGTGATGCTGGTCGGTGGCTATTTAGGTGAAGCCGGCTACATGCAGGCCATGCCCGCATTCATCATCGGTATGGCCGGTTGGTTATACATCCTCTATGAAATCTTCATGGGTGAAGCCAGCAAGGTCAACGCCAACAGCGCACCGGCTTCCGTCCAAGCGGGTTTCAAACTGATGCGTTGGATCGTGACCGTGGGCTGGGCTGTTTATCCGCTTGGCTATTTCCTGGGTTATCTCAACGGCGGCAGCCCGGCAGATACCGCCAATGCGCTTAACATCACCTACAACTTCGCTGACGTCCTGAATAAGATTGCCTTCGGCCTGATCATCTGGTCGGTCGCAGTCAGTGAATCTGAAAAACATTAACAGCTGGTAATCATGACCACGCTTTCCCTGCCTTTCGAGGCAGGGGAAGCGGCGGTCTGTGGCAGCAACCCACTCTAGCCGGAAATGCGCCATGCCCGGAACCCTATTGAATTTCCCGGAAGCCCCATCGGCAAAACTCGCCCAGTTGCTTGAGGGCGTTGATGACCGGATGCGGATGCTGACCGGGATGCACGCGGAATGGGTTTCCGATGCCGACCCCGGCGTTTCCACGCCTGCCGAATACCATCTTCGGGCGGGCGGCCAGAAAGTAAGGGCGCGTCTCGGCCTCAGCTCGGCACTGGCCCTGGGCCTGTCCGAAAGCGAGGCTATCGGCATCGCCGCCTGTGCCGAACTGCTGCACAATGCTTCGCTCATCCATGATGATCTGCAGGACGGCGACCTTTACCGGCGCGGCGTCCCGGCGATCTGGAACCAATTCGGAAAGAACACGGCGCTGTGCTGCGGCGACCTGTTCCTGTCCGCTGCCTATGCCGCCCTTGGCGGTATCGGCAACCATCCTTTACTCCCCGAAGCCCTGGCCCTGACACACCGGCGTGTTGCCCGTGCCGTGCATGGACAATGCGCCGATCTTGCCGAGCGGCCTGAGGGCGAGGATGCCGTCGAACAGTACCTGGCCATCGCCAAGTCCAAGTCGGGTGCGCTGCTCGCGCTACCGATCGAACTCTCCCTGCTGCTTTCCGGCAATGCGCAAAGCATTCCGCTGGCGACGGCAGCCTGTGAAAATTTCGCGATCAGCTATCAGGCCCTGGATGACATCCAGGATACAGCCATCGATGCGGCGCGTCCCGTGCAAACCGGATCTGGTGGGATCGCCAGCGCACCTGCACTCAACATAGTCCTGATCATGCAGAACCGCGGTCTGCAGGCCCGTGCCCTGCCGATGGCTGTTGCCTTGGCCGCGAGCCATCTGGATCAATGCGAAGCAGATGCGGTGAATCTGCCCTGCGGCGCGGGGCGCATGCTGCTCGCCTACTGTGCCGGGATGCGCGCCAAACTGGATGATGCCGTATCCGTCCTTGAAGCCTGCTGATGCACGCCATCGTCGTCGGTGCCGGGTTCGGTGGCATTGCCGCGGCCCTGCGCCTGCGTGCCAAAGGTTATGAAGTCACTCTGATCGATCGTTGCAATCACATCGGCGGCCGCGCCCGTGTGTTCGAACGCGAGGGTTTCCGGCATGATGCCGGGCCGACGGTCATCACCGCACCGTTCCTTTTCGAAGAACTGTTCGCGCTGTTCAACGAGAAGTTCTCCGATCATGTCCGGCTGGTGCCGCTGACGCCCTGGTACCGCTTCGCATTCCGTGACGGCAGCCGGTTCGATTACGGTGGTACGCTTGAACAGACGCTGGCTGAAATCCGCCGCATTGAGCCCCGGGATGTCGAGGGTTACCTGGCCCTGCTGCGCCATTCCCAGCGCATCTTCGATGTCGGCTTCACCCAACTGTCCGCCCAGCCGTTCCACCGGCTGTGGACCATGCTCCGTCAGATTCCAAGCCTGCTCCGCCTGCGATCGCACGAGACGGTATGGCAGATGGTGTCCCGCTTCCTGTGCAGTCCGAAGCTGCGCCGTGCGTTTTCGATACAGCCCCTGCTGGTCGGTGGCAATCCGTTCGACACCACTAGCATCTACGGTCTGATCCATTATCTTGAACGCGCCTACGGCGTCCATTTCGCCATGGGCGGAACGGGAGCCATCACCCGCGCGCTTGAAGACCTGATGCGGCGCCAGGGTGTCCGCATCCTGCTCGACACCACCGTATCCGCCTTGCAGGTTTCCGGAAAGCGGGCCGAGGCCGTCATCCTTGCCGATGGCACGGTGATGGCGGCGGACGTGATCGTGTCCAATGCCGATCCGGCCTTCCTTTACCGCCAGATGATTCCGCACCGCAAGCAGTCACTGCCAGTGCGTGCCAAGCTGGCCGCGGCCGAATATTCCATGGGTCTGTATGTCCTGTATTTCGGCACCACCCGGAGCTATCCCGAGGTCGTGCATCACACCATCTGGATGGGGGAGCGCTACCGCGAGCTGCTCGCGGA
>JAJTGG010000022.1 GCA_021299355.1 Lysobacteraceae bacterium | reverse complement strand
CCGGCACGCCAGAGCTGGGCGATCTGCTTGACGGTGCCGGTGATGTCCGCGGTATCGGTGTTGGTCATCGACTGCACCACGATTGGCGCGCCGCCGCCGACGGTGACACGGCCGACCTGCACAGCATGGCAGGGACGACGGGGAATCGGGGAATCACTCTGCATGGAAATACCTGTTCAGCCCGGCTCGATGAGCAGGATGCAATCGCGGTTGACGCCCGGAGCTGCAGATTCCGTCAACGTCTGCTCAAGCCGATAGTCTAATGGAAATCGCGGAATTCCGTGCAGTCAGGTATCCTAGACCGGTGAGTTCTCCCCTTTTTCCCGCCGCCGAACGCCGCATCTTCAAGCCGGCACAGCTCAACGCCCTGGCCCGCGATCTGCTGGAATCCAATTTCAGCCAGATCTGGCTGGAAGGCGAAATCAGCAATCTGTCCCGGCCGGCCTCCGGCCATCTGTATTTCAGCCTGAAAGACACGACGGCGCAGGTACGCTGCGCCATGTTCCGCAACCGCGCCATGCTGTTGCCGGCGCCAATCAAAGACGGCCAGCTGGTCCTGGTGCGGGCACGCGTTACGCTGTATGAAGCCCGCGGCGAATACCAGTTGTCGGTCGAATCCATCGAGCCGGCCGGCCAGGGCGCACTGCAATTGGCCTATGAGCGACTGAAAGCAAAACTGATGGCCGAGGGTCTGTTCGCCGCCGAACGTAAGCGCCCATTGCCGCTGTGGCTGAAACGTCTGGGCCTAATCACCTCGCCCCGCGGCGCCGCCATTCATGATGTCCTATCCGTATTGAAACGGCGCTTTCCACTCTTGCCGGTGGAACTCTGGCCGGTTCCGGTGCAAGGGCAGGATGCCGCTGCAGACATACGCGCCGCGCTCGAGGCCGCCCTCGCCAGCGGCCGCTACGATGCCATTCTGATTACCCGGGGCGGCGGCTCGCTGGAAGACCTGTGGCCGTTCAACGATGAAGCCCTGGTGCGCCTGACGGCCAACGCATCCATCCCGGTGGTCTCGGCCATCGGCCACGAGGTCGATTTCAGCCTGTTGGATTTCGCCGCCGATCTGCGGGCACCGACGCCGTCGGCCGCGGCGGAGTTGCTGTCGCCGGATGCCGGGGAACTGCAACGGCGTCTGAATTTACTGGCACAAAAACTGCAGCAGGCCATGCGCAACCGATTGCAGGCCGCAGCACAGCGCAACGACACCGCCCTGCTCCGCTTGCAAGCCAACCGGCCAGCGCAGCGTCTGCACAATGGCAGACAGCACCTACAAGCCCTGAGCGTGCGTCTACAACATGCCATGCAGCTGCGTCTGGGGGCACCGGCACAGCGTCTGCGGCTGGCCGCGCACCGGCTTGACCGGACCGGACCGCAAACCCGGATCGCCCTGCAGCGTGCCGGCATCGCCGCACTGCAGCAGCAGCTGCACCGACACCTGCAACGCACCATGGACCGGCGTTTGTCGCGCCTGAAGCAGGCCGGCATCGGACTGAACGCGCTCAGTCCGCTGGCCACACTGGCGCGCGGTTACAGCATCCTGCGCGACGCCGATGGCCGCGTCATCCTGCGTCCGCAGCAGGTGATCACCGGCCAACAGGTCAGCGCACAGCTCAGCGAAGGCCGATTGAAACTCCGGGTTGATAGCGATGAGTGACGCACCGGTTAATGCCACCCGGCCCATAAATACCCTGAAGGGATTGCTGCCGTTCCTGAAACCGCATCGGCAACTGCTGGTGTTCTGGTTATTGGCTTTGTCGCTGTCCTCGAGCGCGACCTTGTTTTTCCCGGTCGCCATCAAGCATCTGGTCGATCAGGGCTTCTCGCGCAACGGCGATATCGACCGCTGGTTCCTGCTGCTATTCGGGGTGGCGTCATTGCTGGCGCTGGCCACCGCCGCCCGCTTCTATTTCGTGTCGCTGCTGGGTGAACGGGTCATTGCCGATCTGCGCAAACAGCTGTATGCGCACCTGATCCGTCTCGATCAGCGCTTTTTCCATGAAACCCGCTCCGGCGAACTGATCTCGCGGCTGTCGGCCGACGCCGAACTGCTGCGCACGGTGCTGGGCTCGAGCATGTCCATCGCATTGCGCAGCGCCATTACCGTCATCGGCAGCGCGGTGATGATGGTGATCACCAATCCGCGACTGGGCGCCTATGTGCTGATCGGCATTCCGCTGATGGTGTTGCCGATGGTGCTGTCCGGCCGTAGCGTGCGCGGCGCCTCGAAGAACAGCCAGGACCGTCTGGCCGATGCCAACGCACGCGCCAGTGAAACCTTCAATGCCGTGCATACGGTACAGAGCTTCGTGCGCGAAAGCTACGAAACCGCACGCTTCACCGCCGCCATCGACCATGCACTGGCCGCGGCACGCAAACGCATCGGCCTGCAGTCGGGACTGACCGCATTTGCCATCCTGATCATTTTCGGCGGCATCACCCTGATTCTCTGGTCCGGCGCGCGCAGCGTGGTGTCCGGCAGCATGACCGCCGGCACGCTGACCCAATTCGTGTTCTACGCCATGATCGGCGCCGGATCGGTCGGTGCCTTGGCCGAGGTCTGGGCGGAAGTGCAACGCGCGGCCGGCGGCATGAGTCGCATCGCCGATCTGTTCGAAGAACATAGCGCATTGACAGTCACCGAAAATGCGCCGGTGCAGAATGGCAAACAGGCGATTCGTTTCGAGCAGGTCGCATTCAGCTACCCAAGCCGGCCGGATGACAAGGCCTTGTACGATTTCTCGCTGGCCATCCAGCCCGGAGAAACCGTGGCGCTGGTCGGGCCCTCGGGCGCGGGCAAGAGCACGGTGTTCCAACTGCTGCTGCGCTTCTACGATCCGCAGCACGGCACAATCCGTCTAGGTGATGCACCACTGGCCACACTGGCGGTGGATGATTTGCGTCGGCAGATTGCACTGGTGCCGCAGGACCCGGTGATTTTCGGCGGAACCGCCCGCGACAACATCCGCTACGGCAATCTGGACGCCGATGACGCCGCGGTCAAACGCGCCTGCATCGCCGCCGAAGCCTGGGAGTTCATTCAGGCCCTGCCTGAGGGTCTCGACAGCGAGCTTGGCGAACACGGTGCGCGTCTGTCGGGCGGCCAACAGCAACGCATCGTGATTGCGCGCGCCCTGCTCAAGGACTCTCCCATTCTGTTGCTCGACGAAGCCACCAGCGCCCTTGATGCGCAATCCGAACGCGCCGTGCAGGTGGCGCTCGAACACCTGATGCAGGGCCGGACCACACTGGTCATCGCTCATCGCCTCGCCACCGTTCTCAAAGCCGACCGCATCGTGGTCATGGACAAGGGCCGCGTGATCGCCACCGGAACGCACCAGAGCCTGATGGCCGAGAACGGTCTGTATGCCGAACTGGCGCGACTGCAATTTCAGCAGCCGGAACTTTGAAACTGCGGCATTCGATGTTAGGGTACGCTCATCACCTGCCCGGATCGTGATCCATGCCGATACGCCGCTCTTTATTGCTTTTCGCCATATTGGTCGCCATCAGCCCGCCCTTGGGCGCCGCCGATGCCGCGCTGTTGCAACAGGCCTTGGCCCAGAATCTGACAGAACCGGCAGTGAGCACCCTGGCCGCGATACCCGACCCTGGCCGGAAGCTATTGGCGGCCCACAGCTATTACCGTTCACAGGCCTCGCTCGAAAAACGCTGGAGTTGGAGTGAAGCCCAAATCAAAGCCTATGAGGGTTCGGCCGAACAGAAACAGCTTCTGGCTGACATCAAACGCATCAGCGAACATTTCAGCAGCGCCAATCCCGGCTACAGCCTTTATGCGAACACCAAAGTGCGTAGTCTCGATAAACAGATAGCGTCCTGGAACGAAAATGCCTCGGTCGGCACCGCCTCTGCCAAGCTCATGGCTGCTCTGGATGCCGATGCCAACCTGAAGGTGGATTCCGGCAATCCGAAACTGCCCCAGCAACTGAAAACCTGGCTGGGCGCGCATACCCCGACACCGGGCCCGAATCTGGCGGCCCCCGGCTTATCTGCGCACGGGCAGATGCATGCCATCGATTTCCAGATTTCACAGAACGGCACGCTGATTGCGCCGGCCGACAGCGCAAAAGTTCAGACGGTCTGGCGGGCACAGGGCTGGGACGCTAAACTGAATGCCAGTATCAAGGCCGTTGGTCCGGCATTCGAGGGTCCACTGAGCTCGCCCGACGAACCTTGGCATTACAGCTACAGCCCCTCACACGAGGAAACCGGTCATGTCGAAATCGCTCCGTAATCTCCTGATGGCAGCCGCCCTGCCCGTCCTCGGCGCCTGTGCCGGCACCCCGGAAACGACTGCGCCAGTCGCGGATCCACTGAAAGGAACCCAATGGCAGCTGGTGGATATCCAATACATGGACGATACCGTGCTGAAACCCGACGCGGCCGGCAAATATGCCCTGCGTTTCGGCAGTGATGGCAGCGTCAGCATCAAGGCTGACTGCAATATGCTGGGCGGCAACTACACCTATACCTCACCGTCCGGACTGGAATTCGGACCGCTGCGCAGTACCATGGCATTCTGCGGCGAAAAATCCCTCTACAACCGATTCACCAAGGACATGCCGTTCGTGCGCTCGTTTGTGATCAAAGACGGCAATCTGCATCTGGCCCTGATGGCCGATGGCGGCATCTATCAATTCTCTCGGTTGCCCTGAGCAGGGCTGAGGACTTTTCATGAAATGGCGTGGTCAGCGGGAAAGCAGCAATGTCGAAATCGGCAAAAGTTGTGACACCTTTAACTCAAAATCACTTTAGTTTATATATCTAAGGAATCCGAAGATGAAAATCCGCACACTCGTTTTAGCTGTTAGCCTATGTTTTTCGAACGCTGTTTTTGCCCAAAAGATGCCTTTCTGGGGTGCAAAAGCACCGGTTTCATTTGATACCCCTTCTCAGATGCTGAAAAAAGGTGAATTTACCTGGGCACCAACTCTTGCGCCATCCGGACCTATTGTCGTATTGGTCAGTCTTGATGAACAAAGGGCATATACCTACCGTAACGGCATTCTAATCGGTACGGCTACGGTTAGTACCGGCAAGCCAGGATATGAAACACCTACCGGCGTATTCGTGACTAAGATGAAGGACAAGGACCATCACTCCAGCAAATACAACAATGCCGCAATGCCTTACACGCAGCGTTTCACTAACGACGGTGTTGCATTGCATGCGGGCGGAATACCCGGTTATCCGGAATCCCATGGCTGCGTGCATTTGCCATCAGAGTATGCCCGTCTTCTGTTTGGCGTTTCTCCGGTCGGAATGACGGTAGTCGTTAGCAATAAAAAAAGCTCGCCAGAAATCGTCAACCATCCTCCATTTCTGGCGCCCATCACGGATAAAGGTAAAATTGCCGAAAATCGGAGATTATTTCCCAATGAAGATTACCGATGGGAACCGGAGAAGTCTGCCGAAGGTGCTACTTCAGTCGTGATAAGTCGTTATGACAATCGTCTGGTCGTTCTTCGCAATGGCATTGAAATTGGACGGAGCAAAATCAAATTCCACACCAATGACCAACCGGTTGGAACACATCTGCTGGTCGCTCACGAAGATGCAGGGAATTCACTCAAGTGGATTTCATCGCCGATTACCGGTCATATGGATGACACGAATGCTTTGCCGGAATCAGAGTTGCTCAAGCAAATCATCATTCCGCATGACTTTCATGCAATGATGCTACCGGTGATTGTTTCAGGAACAACTCTGATGGTTACCGACGCCCCAATCCTCGAGCATACTACGGGGGTCGAAATGTCGGTGATGAGTTCACATCCCGACGCCTAAAATGTGATCTGTTGACTTTCGTTGGGCAAGTCAATCAGGCCTGCTCAACGGGAGTCGGATGTCAATGCAACATCTTTTCTTGGCATGTATACAAGATTCTCTGTTTTGCACTGCGAGAGCTTTGCGGTACCGGGCCCGTGCGAATAGATGAACTGCCCCAGCTTGAGGGTATCGATCATCGGCTTGGCGACTTCACGCCGAACCGCAGGACAACCCCAGGATCGGCCCAGACGGCCCATGGCCATGGCCGCGAGGGGATTCACATACGGCGCGCCATGCATCACGATCAGACGCCGCAGCGCTGATTCGTTAAAGCCTTTGCTCAGGCCATGCAGTCGCAGGGAATAGCCGTTGCCGCCCTGGTAGGTGCTGTCGGTCAGGAACAGGCCAAGACTGGTCTGGTGACTGCCTTCGCGATCGGAGAATACATTGGGAATGTCATGTCCGGACCCTTGACCATGGGCAACGTGTTCTTCGAACAGCAGTTTCTGCTGTTTCAGGTCCAGTACCCACAGGCGTGGCAGGCGCGAGGGAATGGTGTAATCGATGATGGCGACGCGGCTGGCATTGACGCCGACGCCGTTTTTACGGGCGCAGTTCATCGCGGAAACCGCTTCATTGATCACCGACGGCTTGATTTTCGGGGCCAGACGGGCAATCAACGCCGCGTCGACGGACTGGGCATGAACTTGGCTGGCGGACAGCAAACCGAGAGCAAACAGGGGAAGAAAACGCATCGGGTGCTCCAAAGGCTGAGAGACATCGCGAGATTCTATCCACCATAACGAAAACAGCGCCTGAACACAAGTCGTTTTAATGAACTAAAAATGAATCAATTCATTAAGATATGTTCAATTCTTGTTAAATGATAGTAGGTTTCAAACAGTCATCAAGTCACTGCCGTTCATGCGACTTTTGCACGCTCATCACCCCGTCACGAGATAATGCGGTCCAGGAAGGACTTCACGCCGTCGAAGAATGTGCTGGACTTCGGCGAATGCTTGGCACCGGCCTCGCCTTCAAAGGTTTTCTCGAAAGCCTCCAGCAATTCACGCTGCTTTCCGGTCAGGTTGACCGGAGTTTCCACCACCACCCGGCACAGCAGATCGCCGGTGCCGTGGCTACGCACCGATTTCACACCTTTGCCGCGCAGACGGAACACTTTTCCGGTCTGGGTTTCGACCGGTACTTTCACCAATGCTTCGCCTTGCAGGGTCGGCACCGTCAATTCAGCACCAAGCGCAGCCTGACTGAAACGGATCGGCACTTCGCAGTAAAGGTCATTGCCTTCACGCTGGAAAATCGGATGTTCGCGGACATGCACTTCCACATACAGATCACCGGCGACGCCGCCGGCCGGTGCAGCTTCGCCCTCGCCTTGCAGCCGGATCCGGTCATCGGTATCCACGCCGGCCGGAATTTTGACCTGCAGGGTTTTCTGGCTTTGCTTGCGGCCTTGGCCGTGGCAGGATTTGCAGGGCTTGGCGATGGTTTCACCGCGGCCACCGCAGGACGGGCACGGCTGCTGCATGGCGAAGATGCCGCGCTGCATGCGCACTTGGCCCCGGCCCTGGCAGGTTTTGCAGGTTTCGATTTTGCCGTCTTCTGAGCCCGAGCCTTTGCAGGGCTCGCAGGCAATCAACGTCGGGATATCGATCTGCTTCTCGACACCGAACACCGCATCTTCCAGATCGAGCTCGAGCACATAGCGCAGATCATTGCCGCGGCGCGGGCCGCGTTGGCCGCGGCCGCCGCCGAAAATATCGCCGAAAATATCGCCGAAGATGTCGCCCATGTCGGCATAACCGGCACCGCCACCGCCGCCACCCATGCCGTGTTCAAAAGCGGCATGGCCATGGGCATCATAGGCGCGGCGCTTGTTGGCGTCGCTCAGCACCTCGTAGGCTTCTTTGGCTTCCTTGAACGCGTGCTCGGCCTTGTCATCGTCCGGATTACGATCCGGGTGATGCTTCATCGCCAGACGGCGATAGGCTTTTTTCAATTCTTCCTCGCTGGCATTCTTGGCCACACCGAGGACATCGTAATAATCACGCTTGCTCATGACGGAAAATCCGGTTCTGCTTTACGGAAAAACCCACGCCGGCGGGAAACCGGCGTGGGTCGGGAACGAAACGCTTACTTCTGGTCGTCTTTGACTTCGGTGAACTCGGCATCCACCACGTCATCGCCGGCCGGCTGGGCTTGGGCCTGAGCTTCCGGTTGGGCACCGGCCGAGGCGGCGGCATACAGCGACTGCGCGGCTTGGCTGAGGGCTTCGGTCTTGGCCTCGATCTGGGCCTTGTCGTCGCCCTTCATCGCGGTTTCCAGATCACTCAGCGCGGTTTCAATGGCGCCCAGCTGATCGCCCGGCACCTTGTCGCCATGTTCCTTGATGGCGGTGCGGGTGCTGTGCACGGCGGCATCGGCCATGTTGCGCGCGGTTACCAGCTCGTGGAATTTCTTGTCCTCTTCGCGGTGCGCTTCGGCATCCTGCACCATCTGCTGGATTTCGGCTTCCGACAAACCGGAACCGGCCTTGATTTCGATGCGTTGTTCCTTGCCGTTCTTCTTGTCCTTGGCCGAGACATGCAGAATGCCGTTGGCGTCGATGTCGAAGCTGACTTCGATCTGCGGCATGCCGCGCGGCGCGGCATCGATGCCGGCCAGGTCGAAACGGGCCAGGGACTTGTTGAAGCGGGCCTGTTCGCGCTCGCCCTGCAGCACATGCACGGTCACCGCGGACTGATTGTCTTCGGCGGTCGAAAAGGTCTGCGAGGCCTTGGTCGGGATGGTGGTGTTCTTTTCGATGATCTTGGTGAACACGCCGCCCATGGTTTCGATGCCGAGGCTCAGCGGGGTCACGTCGAGCAGCAGCACGTCTTTCACGGTACCGGCCAACACGCCGCCCTGTACGGCCGCGCCAATGGCGACGGCTTCATCCGGGTTGACGTCCTTGCGCGGTTCCTTGCCGAAGAACTCGGCCACGGCCGCCTGCACTTTCGGCATGCGGGTCATGCCGCCGACCAGAATCACGTCGGACACATCGGCCGCGCGCAGGTTGGCATCTTTGAGTGCGATGCGGCAAGGCTCGATGGTTTTCTTGACTAGATCATCGACCAGAGCTTCCAGCTTGGCGCGGGTCAGCTTGATATTCAGGTGCTTGGGACCCGAAGCATCGGCGGTCACGTACGGCAGATTGATATCGGTCTGCTGCGAGGTCGACAGCTCGATTTTGGCGCGTTCGGCGGCGTCTTTCAGGCGCTGCAGGGCGAGCGGATCCTTGCGCAGGTCGATGCCCTGCTCCTTGTTGAATTCTTCCACCAGGAAATCGATGATGCGGTTGTCGAAGTCTTCGCCGCCGAGGAAGGTGTCGCCGTTGGTGGCCAGCACTTCGAACTGCTTCTCACCGTCGATTTCGGCGATTTCGATGATCGACACGTCAAAGGTACCGCCGCCGAGATCGTACACGGCAATCTTGCGGTCACCGCCTTTCTTGTCGAGACCATAGGCCAGCGCGGCCGCGGTCGGTTCGTTGATGATGCGCTTGACTTCCAGACCGGCAATGCGGCCGGCGTCCTTGGTGGCCTGGCGCTGGGAGTCGTTGAAGTAGGCCGGCACGGTGATGACCGCTTCGGTGACCGCTTCGCCCAGATAGGCCTCGGCGGTTTTCTTCATTTTTTCCAGCACGCGTGCGGAAATTTCCTGGGCCGCCATTTTTTTGCCGTCGGCGGTCTGCACCCAGGCATCGCCGTTGTCGTGCGCGACGATGCCGTACGGCACCAGGTCGATGTCTTTCTTGACTTCGGCGTCGGTGAACTTGCGGCCGATCAGGCGCTTCACCGCGTAGAAGGTGTTTTTCGGATTGGTCACGCCCTGACGCTTGGCCGAGGCGCCGACGATGACTTCGCCGTCCTTGGTGAAGGCCACGATGGACGGCGTGGTACGGTCGCCTTCCGCGTTTTCGATGACTTTGGCGACGCCGCCTTCCATCACGGAAACGCAGCTGTTGGTGGTGCCCAGGTCGATGCCGATGATTTTACCCATGTCTGTTTCTCCTCAGGATGCGTTGTTTGGAGGCGTCGCCGCCTCATGATTCAGGATGTATGGTGCTTTTGCCGGATTTCAAGCGCCGGCGACCACGACCAGGGCCGGGCGCAGCAGGCGTTCATTCAGCAAGTAGCCTTTCTGGAACACCTGCACCACGGTATCGGGCGCGGCATCGCTGCCGTCCTGCCGGCTGATGGCCTGATGCTGGTCGGGGTTGAACGGCTGTCCGACCGGATCGATCAGCTGCAGGCCATTATCGGCAGCGACTTTCAGCAACTGCTTGTAAGTCAGCTCGAGACCGTCACGCAGCGGGCTGGGTTCACTGCCGGCCGCGCTCAGACCGGCGTCCAGGCTGTCGAATACCGGCAGCAGATCGCCGAGCAGACGCTCGTTGGCGAACTTGCGGGCCATATCCACATCACGCACCAGACGCTTGCGCTGGTTGTCGAGTTCAGCGCGTTCGCGCAGACGCTCTTCCTGCATCTGGGTCACGGCGGCCTTGAGTTGTTCGAAATCGGCCAACAACTGCTGCTGGGCATCGGCTTCGGGGCTCTCGGATACTTCCGGAGATTGCGGATCGGTGTCGTTCGCGTGCATTGCCTTGTCCATGAAAAACCGCCCGAAATCCGGGCACAAGGCAGATTTGGGGGTGTTCAGTCCAGTTTCAAGGCATCGCCGAGCAATTCGGCGGTGGCCTGTACGATCGGGATGACCCGCTCGTAGTGCATCCGGGTCGGGCCGATTACGCCCAACACCCCCAGCACCTGACCCTGGCTCGAATACGGCGCGGTGATCACCGTACAGGCCTGCAGGGGCGCCAGACCGCTTTCTTCGCCGATGAAAACGCGCACACCCTGGGCGTCAGCGCAGGATTCGAGCAGACCAAGGATTTCCCGCTTGCGGGAAAAAGCCTCGAACAGGCTGCGTAGCCGGTCCACATCGGAGAGACCCTGGGCCCCCATGAGCCGGGTCTGGCCGGACAGCACCATATCTTCCGGACGGGGCTCGGCCGCCAGCAGCTGCTGGGAAATATCCAAGGCGGCATTGAGCAAGGTATCCATTTCGGACTTGGCCTGCTGCATTTCCGCCACCAATTGCCTGCGGATCTGGGCGAAGCCCTGACCGGCGAAATGCCGGTTGAGGTAGTTGGCGGTCTGCTCCAGCGCTTCGGTGGAAAACGGGCGCTGCAACTGCACGATGCGGTTCTGCACCTCGTTATCCGGGAACACCAGAATCACCAACACCCGATTGTCATCCAGCGCGAGAAAATCAATGTGTTTGAAGGCCGATTGCCCGCGCTGGGGCACGGTGACCACGCCGACGAACTGACTCATCGCCGACAACATTTCGCTGGCTTGGGCCAACAGGGTCTGGGTACCGACGCCGGGCGCCATCTGCTCGCGCAGACGCTCCAGTTCAGGCTCGCGCAGCGGCGCCACTTCCAACAGGGAATCCACGAACAGGCGGTAGGCCTGGGCGGTCGGCACGCGGCCGGCCGAGGTATGCGGCGCGGCGAGCAGCCCGACATCCTCGAGATTGGCCATGATGTTGCGGATGGTCGCCGGACTGACCTCCAACCCGGCCTGCTTGGCCAGCATGCGGCTGGGCACCGGCGTGCCCTCGCGGATATGCTGGGCAATCAGGGCATGCAGCAGACGGCGGGCACGCGGGTCGAGCGGAAAATTCATGCCCTTAGCATAGGACAAAGCCGACGCCCGGCATAGCATTGCCATGCATTCCGACCCGAAATTCCGACACGTCTGCGTTTTTGCCGGTGCAAATCGGGCAAAATAGCCGACATGTTGACGCAATTGCAGCTCACTAATTTTGCCGTGGTCTCGGCCCACGATCTGGCGCTGGCACCCGGCTTCACGGTCGTCACCGGCGAAACTGGCGCCGGCAAATCGCTGATCGTGGACGCCCTGCTGTGTTTGACCGGTGCCCGGGCCGATTCCGGCATGGTGCGCTTCGGCAGCGAGCGCGCGGAACTTGCCGCGTCATTCGATCTTTCGGATGCGCCGGAAGCCCGGGAATGGCTGAACGAAAACGATTATGACGAAGGCGATGAATGCCAAGTGCGTCGGGTGATCCGCGCCGATGGCGGCTCCAAAGCCTGGATCAACGGCCGTCCGGCCACCCTTTCGCAACTGACGGAACTGGGTGGGCTGCTGCTGGAAATCCATGGCCAGCACGAACAGCAGCAACTGCTGGAACGCCGCAAACAACTGGTTCTGCTGGATGTGTTCGGACAATCCGGAAGCCAAGCCGACATCGTGCAGAATTTCACGCGCCACTGGAATATGCTGCAGCAACAGATTGACCAGGTGCAGCGTCAGGGCGATGTCAGTGCGCGCATCGCCGAGTTGGAACATCAGCTGCAGGAACTGAACCGGCAACCGATTGATCCGGCCGGCATCACCGAGGCGCTGGCCCGGCACAAACGGCACAGCCAGTCCCAGCAACTACTGGCGGCAACGGCCAGCGCGCTGGCGCAGCTGGATGGCGATGAGAGCGCCAACACGATGGCCCTGCTGCAGTCCGGAAAGGCCCAACTGGGACGATGGCAGGCCGACGAGCCGGTGTTGGCGGCGGTGACCGAACTTCTGGAATCGGCCAGCATCCAGATCAAGGAAGCGGTATCGCAACTGCAGCACTGGCAGGATGGCATCGAACTGGATGCCGGCGAATTGGCCACGCTGGAATCGCAACTCGGCCATTGGCATGAATTGGCACGCCGTCACCGTGTGCCGCTGACCGAATTGCAGGAAAAATCGGACACTCTGCAACAGGAGCTGGATGGCCTGCGGGGTTCCGGGAAAACGCTCGATCGCCTGCTGGCCGAACAGAAGACCGCCATGAGCGACTGGCAAAAGGCTGCCGCTGGTTTATCCGCCGTCCGGCAGCAGGCCGGCAAGCAGCTCGGTGCCAGTGTCAGTGCACTGATGGCCGAACTGGGCATGGCCGGCGGAAAATTCGTGGTTGAACTGGAAGCCAATGCCGATACCATACCGCAGCTGCACGGCGCCGAGCGTTGCGAATTCCTGGTTTCGGCCAACCCCGGTCAACCGCCACGGCCCTTGCGCAAGGTGGCCTCCGGCGGCGAGCTGGCCCGCATCAGTCTGGCCATCGAGGTGGCCACGCTCGGCCTGGATCCAACCCCGACCATGGTGTTCGACGAAGTCGATGCCGGCATCGGCGGTGCGGTCGCGGAAGTGGTCGGCCAGAAACTGCGGGCGCTGGGCAAAGGCTGTCAGGTGCTGTGCGTGACCCATCTGGCCCAGGTCGCCAGTCTCGGCAACCAACATCTGCGGGTCGCCAAACAAAGTGACGGCGCCTCCACCGAAAGCCAGGTGCAAACCCTCGATAGCGATGACCGGATACAGGAAATCGCCCGCATGATGGGCGGCAAGACATTGACGGCTCAGACGCTGGCCCATGCCGCCGCGATGCTGGATCACGGGCAGAGGGCTTAAGGGCGATTCCGCTTATTTTTTCGGGCGGACGTACAGGACCAGACTGTGGTCCTCGATTTCATAGCCGTGCTCGGCGGCGATTTGTTTCTGCAGACGCTCGATCTCGGCGTTGCTGAACTCGATGACTTTTCCGCTTTCCACGCAGACCATGTGGTCGTGATGCTGGCCGCGGTCGAGTTCATAGACGGCGGTTCCACCTTCGAAGTTGTGCTTTTCGACCAGACCGGCAGCCTCGAACTGGGTCAATACCCGGTAGACCGTGGCCAATCCGATGTCTTCCCCGTCGGCCAGCAAACGCCGGTACAGATCCTCGGCACTGAGGTGGCGCACCCCTTCCGAACCGAGGATTTCAAGGATCCGGATGCGCGGGTGGGTCACTTTCAGGCCCAGCTTCTTGAGGTCGGTACTTTGTGGCATCGGCGTGCAACTTTTTCCGTCAACAGGGGTCGTAAGCTAGTGTATCATTGAGGCCTGAACAATTGTGAAGAATGCCATGCGTAAGCTCCTCCCCATCGCCTTTGCCCTGCTGCTGCTGAGCGGCTGCCGCTTCGTCTACAAACAACCGGTGTTCCAGGGCAATCTGCTGGACAAAGCCAATGTCGAGCAACTGGCCACCGGCATGAGCCGCCAGCAGGTCTACGGTCTGCTCGGATCCCCGGCTGTGGAAGACCCCTTCCACAAAAACCGCTGGGACTACATTGCCACTCAGCGCCGCGGCCACGGACAGACTGAAATCAAAACCTTCACCGTGCATTTCGATGGCGACAAAGTGGCACGTTGGGAAGGCGAATATTTCGCCGAGCAGGATGTCCAGTTGGCTGCGGAGATGGCCAAATTCGGCAACCTGCCCAAAGAAGATAAAAAGAAGAAACGCTGAACGGCGTGATTCCACGGAAAAGGCGGCTCAGGCCGCCTTTTTTGCGTTTAGCGTGCGGGCTTTTTCAACGGATTGTCGGCGGCGCGTAAACGGCGGGTGTCTTTCGGATCGCGGGTCAAAGGCCGCAGCAGTTCAATGCGGTCATGGGCATGCAGACTATCGCCAAAGCGAACACGGCGGCCGTACACGGCGAGGAAATCCTCGGAAACCTGCAGACCCTCCGGAAACAATCGGTGATCCAATACCGACAAGGCATGCTGCACGCTGGACCCGGTCGGAATCTGCAGCTCCTGCCGCCAGACCCGGCCTGGTTCGGCATAAACGATTTCGACCGGAATCAGTTCAGTCATCGCGGTCGGCCTGCCGGCAGAAATCATCGACCATACGGTCGGCCAGCCCCTGGAAGCCCATGGCGAAGGCCGGCGACAGCAGGCTATTGGCCTCGAAATCCAGATTCAAGCTGACCTTGCAGGCCTCTTCAGCCAGGGCGTGGAAGACCCATTCACCGTGCAGATGGCTGAATCCGCCCTCTTCCAGCCGCATCCGGATGCGATGCGTCGGTTCCAGGGTATTGCGGGTGGTGAAGGCGCTGCGGATGCCGGCGATGCGCAGTTCCAGGCGCGCGCGCATCACGAATTCGGTGTGCTCGAGCACTTCCGAGGCACTGCACCAGGCGAACCAATCCGGGTAGCGGTCGACGGCATTGACCAGATCGAACATGCGCTTGGCGGAATGGCGGACCAGGGCGTGGCGTTGGATTTGCGGCATGACGTTCCTGCGTTAAGCAAAATCGGCGACAATAGCCGGATGGTGAAGAAGAATACCGACAAGAATAGCGCAAGCCAAGGCCAAAAAACGATTGCCCTGAACAAGACCGCACGCCACGAATACCACCTCGAGGCGCGCTTTGAAGCCGGCATCAGCCTGCAGGGCTGGGAATTGAAAGCCATCCGCGCCGGGCGCCTGGCGATGAGCGAAAGTTACGCCGTGGTCAAAGGCGGCGAGATTCTCTGGTTCGGCGCGCAAATCACCCCGCTGCTGTCGGCCTCGACGCATGTCATCGCCGACGACCGCCGCACCCGCAAGCTATTGCTGCACCGGCATGAAATCGACAAACTGGTCGGCAAGGTCGAACGCGACGGCTACACGCTGATTCCGACCGCCTGCTACTGGAAAGGCAACAAGGTCAAACTCGAAATTGCACTGGCCAAAGGCAAGCAGGCACACGACAAACGCCAGGCCAGCAAGGATCGCGACTGGCAGCGCGAGCAGCAGCGCGTGATGCGCCGGCACAACAAGAACGCCTGATCCGTCGAACGCGTCCAGAACCATATCGGCGATGCTATTTATGAACGCCGGTTCATCGGCCATTGAAAAAGTCATCAGGAAGTCGCATACTGGGGATGTTGAATGAATTTGTTTGACCGCTTTCGGGGGTGTTCTGGCTTCGACGGGGGTTGCAAAGTTATTTGGCGCATGCCGAGGGGGCGACTTTCCTCGTTAATCCAGTAGCAAAACTCTAGTTGCCAACGACGACAACTACGCTTTAGCCGCTTAAGGCTTCGCCCCGAACCCACTTGTGTCCATGCTCGTCGGTGTAGGGTCATTATCATGGAACCGTTCCAGGTGGCGACCCGTCAGCCCGGAATCAACTAAAGCGGGTATGTTTGCAGGTGTGCTTCGTACGTTGTGTTGCCTGCCGACGAGACTGAACAACGGACTAAGCATGTAGTGCCGGAAATGGCGCGCTTTCGGACGCGGGTTCAACTCCCGCCACCTCCACCAAACAAAAAACCCGCTTCGGCGGGTTTTTTGTGGGTCAGTATTTATTATTGAGCGTTTGGCACCAACAGGATTTTTCCGTTGCGTTCGCCGGCCGCCGCGGCGGCAACTGCCTGTTTGATCTGATCGATCCCATAGGTGGCCTGGATGCGGGATTTCAGTTTTCCGGTGGCGATCAAGGTGGCGACTTCGCCGAATACCGCGATGCGCTGTGCCGGCGTACTGCCAATAAACCACTTCGACAGCCAGAAACCGCGCAGCGTGATGTTGCGGAACACGAACGAGGCCGGCGAGACCTGGCAGGGTTCGCCGCTCATCGCGCCGTAATTCACCAGCACCCCGCCCTCGGTCAGGGACATTGCCAGATGATCGGTGCCGGCACCACCGACGGCATCGATACCAAGCCGGATGGCGGCACCGCCGGTGGCTTCACGCACGCGTTTGGCCAGATCCGGCGCATCCACCAGCACCACATCGCCGCCGGTTTCGCGTACGCCGGCGACCGCCGATTCGCGGCGCACGACATTCACCGTTTTCAGGCCGCGGACTTTCGCCAGCTGGATTAAATAAGCCCCGACCCCCGAGTTGGCGGCATTCTGGATCACCCACTCGCCCGGCTGCAGATCGACGAATTCGCGCAGCATCAGCAAAGCGGTCGGTGGATTGACCGTCATCATCGCCAGTTGCAGGGGATCGGCATCGTTCGGCAAGGGCATCAGGCTTTTGGCATCGGCCAGCACATGCGTTGACCAGGTGCCGCAGCCGACCGGCAGCAGCACAGTCTGTCCGATGGCCGGGCCTTGGGTATCCGGCCCGACTGCGAGCACGCGACCCACACCTTCATTGCCACCCACCGCCGGCAAGGGCGGCAACATGCCGTAAAGGCCGGTCAGGGTCAGCACATCAGACGGATTAATCGGTGCAGCCAGCACTTCCAGTAAAGCCTGGCCGGCGGCCGGTTCGGGTGTTGCCGATTCAACCGCTGCAATCGAGGCCTGGGGATCGGGACCACGTTCGGTGTATTGGGCTCGCTTCATGATCTGCTTCCTGTATCGGTGATGAGCACAGTCTAACGGAAACCTGGCGGTGGCATTAGAAGCCGAAGGATACCCCCATGCCGAACAGCGTCGCCAACCCCATCACCGCGAACATGGCAGCGGCAATGCCATGCACCGGCTTCATCGGAATCCGGGCCGCGAACCGGTCGCCGATGAACACCGCCGGCACATCGGCAATCAGCATGCCGAGTGTGGTGCCGATCACCACCAATACCGGATCGGGATAGTGCGCCGCCATGGCCACGGTTGCGATCTGCGTCTTATCGCCCATTTCCGCCAGAAAGAACGTAATCAGGGTGGCGCCGAACACACCGAACTTCCGGGCGACCTGCATTTCTTCCTCTTCGATTTTGTCGGGGATCATCGTCCAGACCGCCATGCCGAGGAAGGACAGGCCGAGAATCCAGCGCAGGACTTCGGGCGAGAGCACGGCGGTAATCCAGGCACCGAGCGCGCCGGCCAGGGCATGGTTGAGTATGGTGGCCACCAGAATGCCGGCGATGATCGGCACCGGCTTCTTGAACCGGGTTGCCAGCAGAAAAGCCAATAATTGGGTCTTATCGCCGATTTCGGCGAGGGCGACCACGCCGGTTGAAACGAACAGGGATTCCATTCGCTATTTTAACCGGCTTTCGGAACCACCATCACGGTCAAGCGGCCGGTGCAGACCAATTTTCCGGTCGCTTCCTCGTGGATGTCGACCTGCCAGAGGTGGGTGCGCTTGCCGCCGTGCACCAGCTTTCCGGTGCCCCGCACATAGCCGGAGGTTAAGGCGCGGACATGGTTGGCATTAATTTCCAACCCGACCGGCTGCTCACGATCCAGATCCAGCAGCAGGCTGGAAGCCATCGAACCGATGCTTTCAATCAAGGCCATGCTGGCGCCACCATGCAACAGACCCATCGGCTGGTGCGTGCGGGCATCGACCGGCATGCGCGCCACCAGAAAATCGTCGCCGATTTCAAGACACTCAATGGCCAGCGTCTGCATCAGGGTGTTCCGGCTCCAGCCGTTGACGGTTTCCAGCGGCAGTTTTTTCAAAGGCATGGCAATTCCAATAAAGGGCGGAAGCGATCAACGCAGCTGGCTATCCTTGCTGCCGCGTCGGTTGTAGCCGCTGTGGGAAGTATCGGCGTCCTGCGTGCGCTGGCACTCAATACACAGACGCACGCCGGGAACGGCTGATCGGCGGGCTTCCGGAATGGCGGCATCGCATTCCTCGCACTGTTTCCGGCTTTCGCCGCGGGCCAGTTTGCCGCGCGCACGGGCAATCGCATCCTCGACGCTAGCGTCGATCTGATCCTGCACGGCACCATCGCGGCTCCAGCCTCCGGCCACAGCAACCTCACCTCACTACGGATAATGACTTATTTTAGTCCATCCCAGCCCGCCGTGTGGGCGGCATCGTCATAGGCCAAGCGCATCGAACTGGACGGGATGTTGTTGTAGGATGATGTTTTAAGAACGAAGCTGCCGCCGTGAAATCCCTGATTACCGCCCTTCTCCTGTTGTTTTCCGTCTGCAGCCATGGCGCCGAGCCGCCCACTTTGATTCTGATGGGCGGTTCCTACCGCACCTGTTCAAGCCTTCTGGCCGAGGATTGCCGGCCTGAGCAGCGTGCATTTCCCGGAGCACGCGAGGCGCCGCAATACCGTATTGCACCCGAACGCTTTGCCGAAATCCTCGATCCGGCCTATTGGCAGGCACGCCCCGGCGCGCCCGGACTGGACGCCCTCAAACGCCTGCTGGTCAATACCCATGCCACCGCAGGCAATACCCTGCACGATGCAGAATCACTGGGCAGTGCTTTTGAAAAAACCGATGCCAACACCTGGAATCGATTGCTGACCCAAGAGCAGGATCTGATCCTGTCGGCATTCGAGCAACTGCAGCAACACAACGGCGTACGCAAACGCGAACAGGTCCGCATTGACGGCGGCAACCGGCCGTATGATGCCGCCCTGTTCCGGCAGTTTGTCGCCGAAGCCGGAAAGCGCAGCCCGGGGCGGAAACCCCGGATTGCGTTCACCACCTCGGCTTCCGTGAACGGTTTCGATGCCGTCGATTTCTATCGCGGCTTGCTGGCCCAGGCCGGCGCCGAACCGTTCTGGTGGCCGGTCGATGCCGCACTGGCCGAAGCGCGTTTCGGCGGCACCGGCGGCTGCCCCTTTTTACCGACCATGCGACGCAATGCGTTTTCCATGCTGGGCCGCGAGCGGGTGTTTCCCGATCTGGACGCGGAACAAAAGGCCGCCTGTATCGATGCAACCACCGTCGATGCGGTTCCGGATAATGTCCAAGCCCTGTTTTTGGATGGCGGCGACCAATGGCTGCACCGTCAAACTTTTTTTACCCGCGACGGCACGCCGAACCCCTGGCTAAGAACGCTGCGTGCGGCGTTTCTGCGCGGCGATCTGGTCGTGGCCGGCACCAGTGCCGGGGCCGCCGTGCAGTCCGGAAAATCCGGCATGATCACCAACGGCAGCAGCGTCAATGCCCTCAGCTACGGCGCCATTGCCGTCCATGGCAGCATGCCGGAAGGCTGTGAACGCGCCAAGCGTTGCCCGATGCCGCTGCGGGAAGACGATCTGACCTGGTGGAAAGGCGGCGGACTCGATCTGTTCGGCAACTATCTGGTGGATACCCACGTGTCAGAGCGCCGGCGCGAGCTGCGCCTGATCACGCTGATGGGCGCGATTGCCGAAGCTGCGGAACAGGCGCCGAAGGCCGGCATCGGCATTGATGAAACCAGCGCCTTGATGGTGCGACTTGTTGCCGACGGCCTGCACCTGGAAACCAGCGGCCAATCCGGGGCCTGGTGGTTCGAACCGCCCGGAACACGCACAGCAGTCGGCGGCTGGACCGTGCGCGGGCATTATCTGGCCCCGGGCGCCGAACTGCTGTGGTCGAAAGGCCGGATGCAGTTGCTCTCGGCCGCTTCTGCCGTGACCCCGCGCGGAAGCATCGGCTATGTCGGCGGCGATGCGCTGCAACCGGAGGTGCTGCGTCAGGTCGTTTGGCATCTGGCGCGCGCCGGAGCACAGGACACCGAACTCGATGCGCTCGATTTCCGAATGAAGATCAAGCTGCTTCCGGCATCGTATCGGTGGCAGGGGCCGCAGGGCCAACAGGGCATCACCGGGCTGGAGTTCACACTGGCGCGGCCCTGAAACCCATTCACCCGATTACGACATGCCGAAGCACAGAATGCATCGGTGATACGGAGCCTGATGATGCATCGAAAAGCCTTTCTGCCAAGCAAGATCTGCCTTCGCTGCAGCCGGCCGTTTTCCTGGCGCAAAAAATGGGAGCGCGACTGGGATCAGGTGAAATTCTGTTCCGAACGCTGCCGGCGGGAAGCGCCTAAAGCATGAAAACCTTGCGGCTGCTGCTTGGCGATCAACTCAATCCGCTGCACCCTTGGTTCGATCGGGTCGATCCGGAGGTGCTGTACGTGCTGATGGAAATCCGCCAGGAAACCGATTATGTGCTGCATCATGCCCAGAAAATCCTGGCTATTTTCGCCGGTATGCGTGCATTGGCGGAGCATCTGCGTTCGGCAGGGCATCGGGTCCGCTACATCGCCATCGATGCCCCGGAAAACCGCCAGAATCTCACCGGGAATCTGGATGCGCTTCTGAGCGAAACCAAGACCGGCTGTTTTGAATGGCAGGCCCCGGATGAATACCGCTTGGATGCGCAGCTCGATGCCTGGTTCGCCGGAAGCGGCCTTGATGGCGGAAAAACCTCGAGCATGCACTTCCTCGCCAACCGTTTCGAAGCCCGGAATCTGTTTGCCGGCAAGAAGCAATGGCGCATGGAGAATTTTTACCGGCACATGCGCCGTAAACACGGCGTGCTGCTCGAGCCCGATGGCAGTCCGGCTGGCGGCCAGTGGAACTTCGATGCCGAAAACCGCAAGCCTTGGCGGGGACAGCCGCCCGAGCCCTCGGATCGGCGGCCGCTGCATGACCATACGCTGCTCTGGCAGACGATAGGCGATGCCGGCGTACCGAGTTTCGGCAATCATTCGGCCGCGGCTTTCCGATGGCCACTGAACCGCGGCGAGGCCCTGGACATGCTCACCGCATTCATCGACGAGGCGCTTCCGCATTTCGGCGACTTCCAGGATGCCATGAGTACGAGTGCAGCCCGTCTGTTCCATTCATTGCTGTCCTTTGCGCTGAACGTGAAGATGCTGCATCCGCAGGAGGTCATCGCCGCCGCTGAAACCGCCTGGCGCAGCGGTACTGCCCCATTGGCGGCCGTGGAAGGTTTCATCCGGCAGATCCTGGGCTGGCGCGAGTATATCCGCGGCGTGTACTGGGCACATATGCCGGGTTATGAAAACAGCAATGTACTGGAACACACGCTCCCATTGCCGGAATGGTTCTGGACCGGTAAAACGGACATGCGCTGTCTGCAGAAGAGCATCGGCAATTCGCTGGAACATGCCCATGCCCACCATATCCAGCGCCTGATGGTGATCGGCAATTTCGCCCTGCTTGCCGGCCTTGACCCGCAAGCCCTGCACCGCTGGTATCTCGGCATCTATATCGATGCTTTCGAATGGGTCGAGCTGCCGAACACGCTGGGCATGAGTCAATTCGCCGATGGCGGGCTATTGGCCAGCAAACCCTACGCGGCCAGTGCCGCCTATATGCATCGCATGAGCGATTACTGCCGCGGCTGCAGGTATAAGCGCGATCGGCGGACCGGGCCGGATGCGTGTCCATACAACGCGCTTTACTGGGATTTCCACCTCCGCCACGCCGATCGTCTGTCCAAAAATCCACGCATCGGCATGGTTTATCGCAATCTGGCGGCCATGGATGCGTCTGAAATCGAAAACATCCGTCGCCATGCGGCGGACCTGCGTGCGCATATGGACGTACTGTAGGCCGGGTGACCCGACTGACAATCGACGAAAGCTGAGCACCCGAAATTCCGAACTGCGGAATTAATGCGCCTCGCCAAGATACGCAGCAACCTGGGCATAACTGCCGCGGAACACCACGCGCCCGGCCTTCAAGCCGAGCTGATAGGCATACATCGGATCGTAGTAGTCGCGCAGCAGCGGTTCGATCCAGGCCCGGTGTGCCTCCGGATTGCCGCGGACGTGCGCCGCCAATGCCGCATTCATTTCGGACAGCAATTGGCTATGACGCTGGCCACCCAAGCGGCGCTGCAGACTTGCCAGATTCTGCCGGAGCTCTTCGCCGAAACCGGCGAAACCGGCAAGCTCGCCGGCATGCGTCTGCCAATCGGCGAGGTTGCGCAGGATGTAATTGTGAAAGGTATGTTCCACACGTTCCGGCAATGGCATTTCCACAACAGCCAAGGGCGCCTGCATCATGCTTTCACGTAGTACCTCGGGCACGGCAATGCGGCCGATCAAGCGGCTTTCATCTTCCAGTACGATGACCGACTGTGGCGCGGCGTGCCGGCGCTTCATCAGCGCAATGGACAGGGCATTCTCGAAGCCGATCTGATTCGGCTGCCCGCCAAGACGTTTGCCGAAGGCGCTGCCGCGATGATTGGCCAATCCCTCCAGATCGATGGCGTTGGTTAGGCCCTGTAACAGGCGGGTCTTGGCGCAGCCGGTCTGGCCCGAGACGATGATGAAACGATGCTGAGCCGATACTTCCAATTGTTGGATCAGAAACCGGCGCATGGCCTTGTAACCGCCAATGATGCGCGGATAGTCGATACCGGCCTGCATCAGCCATTGCTGGCTGATGCGGGAGCGCAGCCCACCGCGGAAACAATACAGGTAGCCATTCGGATGCCTCTGGGCAAAGTCCAGCCAGGCGGCAATCCGGCTGTCCTTGACTGCGCCTTGCACCAGTTGATGGCCAAGCGCAATCGCGGCCTGTTGGCCCTGC
>JAJTGG010000021.1 GCA_021299355.1 Lysobacteraceae bacterium | reverse complement strand
TCCTCGGCACCGATGCCGGGGTAGGCGCCGGGCGTGTCGATGAAGGTGAACAGCGGCAGGCCGAAGCGCTCCGCCATTTTCATCAGGCGCAGAGCCTTGCGGTAGCCCTCCGGACGTGGCATGCCGAAATTGCGTTTGACCTTGCTCTTGGTGTCGCGTCCTTTCTGCTGGCCGATGACCATGCAGGGGCGGCCGTTCAGTCGCGCCAGACCGGCCACGATGGCGGCGTCATCGGCGAAGGCGCGGTCGCCGGCCAGTTCATGGAATTCGTCGAAAATGAGTTCGAAGTAATCCAGGCTGTATGGACGTTGCGGATGGCGGGACAGCTGCGAGATCTGCCAGGGACTGAGCTTGCTGAAAATCTCGGCGGTGCGTTGTTCCAGCTTGGCCTGCAGGCCTTCCACTTCCAGCTCGATATTGACGCCCGGACCCTGGCTGGCGCGTTGCAGTTCCTGGATTTTGGCTTCCAGGTCGGCAATCGGCTGTTCGAAATCGAGGAAATTCGGATTCATGGCGGTTCTCGGACGGTTCGGCGTATTTTATCAGAAGCTTACGATGCCGCACCGGCGAGGCCGGTGCTGGCCACCGACCAGGGCTTATTCAAGGCCACGGTCACTTCGGCAACCCCATCCAGCTGGCGCAATTGCGTAATCAGCGCGGCTTCGCAACGCACCGAATGCGCCGACGGCGTGCGAAGGCGGCCTTCCGCGCTGGCGGTCTTGAGTTGCAGCAGCACCGGCGTCTGGCCGGGCCGGTAGGAAGCCAATAGCGCCTGCAGGGCCTGCCAAGAGTCGGGATGGCACAGATCCAGACGGCATTGAATGCCTTTGCTGTACTGCAGCAGCAGGCTGTGGAAATCCCAGCAGTGCTTGGCCCGCAACGAGAAGCCGCCATTGAAGCTGTCTTCGCGCAGTGTACCTTCGATGACCACAATGCGGTCACGGGTCAGCAGGGAGGAATAATCCTGATGGGCCTCGCTGAAGAAAGCGCACTCTAGACCGGTCACCTGGTCTTCGATCAGCACAAAAGTCTGGTTGTCGCCGCGTTTTCGCATCTGGCTGATCAAACCGGCTACCACCACCGGCGCTTCACCGCGCCGATCTTTGCGTTCCTGCCAGGTTTTTTCAAGCCCCGACAAGGGGCAAAGTCCGAGCTGTTTAAATTCGGCCTGCCACGGATCAAGCGGATGGCCGCTGAGGAAAAAGCCCAAGGTATCGCGCTCGCGACGCAGGCGTTCTTCCAGCGGCCAGTCGCCGATGTTCGGTAAATCGATCTGAATGCTGACCGCGGGGCTAGCACCGAACAGCGATACCTGACCGGATTGTGCTTCACGCGCCATCTGCTCGGTGGCCTTCAGCACTTCCGGCAACTGCAAGGCCAGTGAGGCGCGGTTGCTGCCGAGGCTGTCGAGCGCGCCGGAATAGATCAGGGCTTCCAGCACGCGCCGGTTAAGCTTGGTTGAATCCACCCGGCGGCAGAAGTCGAGCAGATCGGTGAACGCGCCGTTGGCCTCGCGCTCAGCGGCGATGGAAAGGCAGGCGCCTTCACCGACACCTTTGACCGCACCCAGGCCGTAGCCGATGGTCTGGCGGTCGAGTGCTTTGAATTTATGAGTCGAGGTATTCACATCCGGCGGTAGCACATCGATGTTGAATCCCTTACAGTCCTGCAGGAAGTTCACCACTTTTTCAGTGTTGTCCATGTCGGACGACAGCGTGGCGGCCATGAACTGCGCAGGGTAATGGGTTTTCAGCCAGGCGGTCTGGTAGGCGATCAGGGCATACGCGGCCGAGTGCGATTTGTTGAAGCCGTACTCGGCGAATTTTTCCATCAGGTCGAAAATGCCGGCGGCCACTTTGCCGTTGATGCCGTTGTCATGCGCACCCTGTTCGAACTTGATCCGTTCCTTCGCCATTTCCTCCGGTTTCTTTTTGCCCATCGCGCGGCGCAGCAGATCGGCACCGCCCAGCGAGTAGCCGGCCAGAACCTGGCCGATCTGCATCACCTGTTCCTGGTACACGATCACGCCGTAGGTCGGCTTCAGAATCGACTCCAGATTGGCATGCGGGTAGCTGACCTCGGCGCGCCCGTGCCGGCGGTTGATGAAGTCATCGACCATGCCGGAGTTGAGCGGGCCGGGCCGGTAAAGTGCCGCCAGGGCAATCAGATCCTCGAAGGTACTCGGCTCGAGCTTTTTGATGTAATCCTTCATGCCGCGCGATTCGAACTGAAACACTGCGGTGGTCAGGCCTTTGGACAGCAGCCGGTAGGTTTGGGAATCATCCAGCGGAATGGCCAGGATATCGATGGGGTCCTGCGCGTCGGCGCGGCGCTCTGCGTTGATGGCCTCGACTGCCCATTGGATGATGGTCAGCGTGCGCAGCCCGAGGAAATCGAACTTGACCAGACCGATGGCTTCGACATCATCCTTGTCGAATTGGGTCACGATGCTGGTCGCGGTCTCGCCGGCGTGCACCTGTTCGGCATACAGCGGTGTGAAATCGGTCAGTGGGCTCGGTGCGATGACCACGCCGCCGGCATGTTTGCCGGCATTGCGCGTCAGGTCTTCGAGTTTCAGCGCCAGATCGATCAGATCGCGCACGTCATCTTCGCTGTGGTAACGCTGTACCAGTTCCGCGGAGATCAGATCTTCTTTTTCTTTCCGCTTCTTCGGATCGGTTTCCTTCGCGGCCGAATTGCCAAGAGCGTCATCCAAGCTGATGCCGAGCGTCATCGGAATCAGTTTGGCGATGGAATCGACGAAGCCGTAGGGCAGGCCGAGCGCCCGTCCACAGTCGCGTACTACCGCCTTCGCCGCCATGGTGCCGTAGGTGATGATCTGGCTGACCTTGTCGCGTCCGTATTTGCGCGCCACGTAGTCGATGACCTCGTCACGCCGGTCCATGCAGAAGTCGATGTCGAAGTCGGGCATCGAAACTCGTTCCGGATTGAGGAAGCGCTCGAACAGCAGGTCGTAGCGCATCGGATCGAGATCGGTGATGCCCAGCGTCCAGGCCACCAGCGAGCCGGCACCGGAACCCCGGCCGGGACCGACTGGAATGCCCTGGGCTTTTCCCCAGTTGATGAAGTCGGCCACGATCAGGAAGTAGCCCGGGAATCCCATGCGGATGATGACATCGAGTTCGAGATCCAGACGGGCCAGATACGCGGATCGATCATGTCCGGGCGCCATCGGGAAGCTCTGCAGTCGGCGTTCGAGACCATCACGCGCTTCTTTGCGGATCCAGCTGCCCAGGGTATGGCCTTCCGGCACCGGAAAGTCGGGCAGGAAGTAGGTGCCGAGCGACAACTCGAGATTGCAGCGCTTGGCCAATTCGATGCTGTTGGCCAGTGCTTCCGGAATATCGGCAAAAAGCGCGGCCATTTCCCCGGGCGATTTCAGGTACTGCTGGGGGCTATAGAGTTTCGGCCGTTTCGGATCGTCGAGCACGCGGCCGCTGGAAATACAGACCCGTGCTTCATGGGCTTCGTAATCGTCGGCTTCCAGAAAGCGCACATCGTTGCTGGCCAGCAGCGGCAATTGGTGCCGGTTACCGAAGGCGATGGCGCGCGCGTTATAGGCCGCTTCCTCTTGCAAACCGAGACGGCTGATTTCCAGATAAAGACGACGCGGAAACAGACTCAGCCATTCGGCGATCTGTGCGGCGTTCTCCGGCTTGTGTTCCTGCTGCATCAGATGTGCGAGCGGGCTGTGGCGGCCGTGCAGCAGGATCAGCCCCTCGTTTCCGCCAAACAGCCATTCCGGGGCGATGACCGGGACTTCACGGTTGTGGCCCTCCAGATAGGCCCGGGAAATCAGTTTGGACAGGCTCAGGTAGCCGGTTTGGTTCTGACACAGCGCGGTAATCCGGAAGTGTCCGCCCTGGCCGTTGTCGAGAAACAGATCGGCGCCGGCGATGGGTTTGATGCCGGCGCTTTCCGCGGCCTTGAAAAACTTGACCAGGGCAAAAAAATTGCAGTTGTCGGTCACCGCCACGGCCGGCATGCCCAAGGCGGCACAGCGGGCAACCAGTTCCGGCAAGCGGATAGTGGAGTCTGTCAGCGAGAACTCGCTGTGCAGATGGCAGTGAACGAAAGTGGGGGTCATGGGCACGCCTGAAACGAATACTCAGTTTAGCCGACTGGCCGCCGATAACAAGGCTTGACAGGCGCTAAATCCCGGTTCCGCCGGCGGGTGTTTCAGCCGGGTGAAAACAGGCTGGCCTGCTGCACCGGACCGTAGCTGCGGCGGTGTTCCGTGCAGGGGCCGTGACGCAGCAGCGCGGCAAGATGTTCGGCGGTCGGATAGCCCTTGTTGCGGGCGAACCCATAGACCGGAAAGCGGGCATCCAGGGCACGCAGATGCCGGTCGCGGCTGACTTTGGCCAGTATCGAGGCCGCCATGATGCTGCGTACAAGACCGTCGCCGCCGACCAGCGCGCGGGCCGGGCAGGGCAGATCGGCGGGCAGCCGGTTGCCGTCAATCAGTACCAATTCCGGCGCAAGCTGCAGTCCGAGAACCGCACGCCGCATGCCATGCAATGTCGCCTGAAGGATGTTCATGCGATCGATGGTGGCGGCATCAATGAACTGGATGCAGGCGGCGCAGGCGACGGCGAGGATAGCGTCATGCAACGCCTCGCGTTTGGCTTCGCCGATCTTCTTGGAGTCATCAAGTCCGATCAACCCGTCATCCGGCGGCAGAATGACCGCGGCGCATACCACCGGTCCGGCCAAAGGCCCGCGTCCGGCTTCATCGACGCCGGCAGTAATCATGACGTTTTCAATAATTCGAGTACGGCCGTTGCCGCGGCATTGCCGGCATTCCGACGCAGTTCACGATGCAGATCTTCAAAGCGTGCAATCAGGGCAGGATTGTCGCT
This sequence comes from Lysobacteraceae bacterium, assembly GCA_021299355.1. Classification (GTDB taxonomy): domain Bacteria; phylum Pseudomonadota; class Gammaproteobacteria; order Xanthomonadales; family Xanthomonadaceae; genus Arenimonas. The sequence goes on along the minus strand of JAJTGG010000021.1, from coordinate 41,508 downwards.
TCCTGCGAGCAGGCTACGCAAGGTCTCGGCAATCGCTTCCGGCGTGCACGCATGCTGGATCAGTTCAGGCACCAGATCCTCGCCCGAGAGTACATTGGGCAAGCTGAAACGCTCGATTTTTATCAGGCCGAGCATCTTTACCATGGCATAGGTTACTGCCGAAATCCGGTAGGCGACCACCATCGGGCGTTTGCACAGCATTGCCTCCAATGCGGCCGTTCCGGAAGCCAGAAGCACTGCATCGGCGGCAATCATGGCCGCCTGTGCATGGCCATCGAGAATGCGCGCATCGGGCAGAGGGTGGGATTGCAGATGTTGGGCGATACGGTCCCGGCACAGACCATTGGCCGCCGGAATCAGAAAATGCAGCTCAGGCATCGATGCTTTCAGCCGCGCGGCGCCCTGCAGGAACACGGGCAGCAGCCGGTCGATTTCAGACGCCCGGGAACCGGGCAGAATTGCGAGGTGCCGACATGCGGGCAAGGCCAGCTCGGTACGTGCTGCCACATGATCGGGCTGCAGCGGGATGCGGTCGGCTAGCGGGTGCCCGACGAAGCGGGCATCCACGCCGTACTTGGCATATATCGCAGGTTCCATCGGAAACAGACACAACACCTGCTCGCAGCTTTCGGCGATGCGGGCGGCACGCTTCTCGCGCCAGGCCCAGACCGAAGGACTGACGAAGTGCGCGGTGCGCAGGCCGGCGCGCTTGCAGGCTTTTTCCAGACCGAGATTGAAATCCGGCGCATCCACGCCGATGACCAGATCCGGTTTCTCCGCGACGAGGCGCTTGAGTAGATTATTGCGGAGTTTCAGAAGCGCCGGAAGATGCTTGAGCACTTCGACGAAACCCATGACCGAAAGAGTTTTGTAGTCGAACCAGGAGTCCAGGCCAAGCGCCTGCATTTTCGGGCCGCCCATGCCGACAAAGCGGATGTCGGGCCGGCGTGCCTGCAGCGCGGCCATTAGCTCGGCGGCAAGCAGGTCGCCCGATTCCTCGCCGGCGATGAGCGCGATTTTCATGGATACTTAACGCACGATGCCGCGTGTGCTGGCTTCGATGAAATCAAGCATTTGCCGGACATCGTCGGATTCCACGGCCATAGACTGCAGTTCGGTTTTGGCCTCGGTCAGCGGTTTGCCGGACATGTAAACAGTGCGGTAGGCGTTCTTGATCTTCTTGATCCGCTCGGCACTGAAACCGCGACGCTTGAGGCCTTCGGCGTTGATGCTGCGCGGCTCTGCGTACTGCATGCCGATCATCACGAACGGCGGCACATCGGCACTGATCAGGCTGCCCATGCCGACGAACGCATGTGCGCCGATTTTGCAAAATTGATGCGCGCCCGAGAAGCCGGCCATGATGACCCAGTCTTCGACGATGGCGTGGCCGGCCAGCGAGGCGTTGTTGGCGAAAATGGTGTTGTTACCGACGACGCAATCGTGGGCGATGTGCACGTAGGCCATGATCCAGTTGTTGTCGCCGATCCGTGTCACGCCGCCGCCGTCGCCGGTGCCGCGGTTGAAGGTGGTGAATTCGCGGATGGTATTGTTGTCGCCGATGATTAGTTCACCATGCTCGCCTTCGAATTTCTTGTCCTGCGGATCACCGCCCAGCGCGGCATGCGAATGGATCTTGTTGTTGCGGCCGATCCGTGTCGGCCCGGTTATCACGCAATGTGGTCCGATCTCGGTACCTTCGCCGATGCTGACATCGGCACCGATGACGGTGTATGGTCCAACGCCTACACTGGCGTGCAACTTCGCGGCAGGATCGATGATTGCCGTTGGATGGATGCTCATGCGTCACCTTCGGCGCAGAGGATGTCGGCGCAGGCGACCTGCTTGCCGTTGACGCAGGCAACGCCCTGGTAAAGCGCCATATTGCGTATTTTGCGTTTGAGTTCGACATTCAATTCGAGCTGGTCGCCGGGGACCACCATTTTTGAGAATTTGGCATTGTCGATCTTGACCAGATAGAACAGCTTGCCTTCCTTGCCGGTGCAGCCGTCCTCCATCAGGCTGAGGTGGGTCAACAGGCCGCCGGCCTGGGCTAGTGCCTCGAGAATCAACACGCCCGGCATGACCGGCGCACCCGGAAAATGGCCATTGAAAAAGGGCTCGTTGATGGTCACATTCTTGATGGCACGGATGCGCTTATCTGCCTCAAATTCCGTAACCCGGTCGACCAGCAGAAACGGATAACGGTGTGGCAGCAGGTTCTGGATACAGACGGCATCGACCGGCAGTTTGGAGATATCGTATGGCATGGGTCAGTCTCCGTTCTTTTTCAGTGTGTTGAGTGTGCGGGCCATGGCGTCGAGCTGCTTGAAGCGCGCGGCATTCTTGCGCCAGTCGTTTTTGGCCTGAATCGGGGTTCCTGAGGCGTATTCGCCCGCTTCGGTCAGCGAATGGGTGACCAGACTCATCGCGCCCACGGTCACTTTGTCGGCGATTTCGATGTGACCGACGATACCGGCCGCACCGCCGATCAGACAGTACCTGCCGATTCGGGTCGAGCCCGCCACCGCGACGCAGCCGGCGATGGCGGTATGCGCGCCGATGCGGACATTGTGGCCGATCTGGATCTGGTTATCGAGCCGGACATCGTTTTCCAGCACCGTGTCCTCGATGGCGCCGCGGTCGATGGTGGTGTTGGCGCCGATCTCGCAGTCATCGCCGATGCGTACACCGCCGAGCTGTGCGATTTTGACCCACTGCCCCTGATGGAAGGCGATGCCGAAACCGTCCGCGCCGAGCACAGCACCGGAATGGATGCGGACGCGCTTTCCGAGATGAACGCGTTTGACCAGCGTGACCTTGGGCAGCAGCAGACAATCGGTATCCAGCGTGCAGTCCCGACCGATATGCGCATGGGCATGGATCTGGCTGCGCTCGCCGATGACGCAGCCCGGGCCGATGACCGCATACGGGCCGATACGCACTTCGGCGCCGATGCGCGCGGTGGCATCAATCACGGCGGTGGCAACTGGTGTAAGGATTGCCGCTGACCAGGCAGGCGCAGGGACAGGCATCGGCATCGGCTTCGCTCAAAACCACCACCGATGCCCGGGTATTGGCCAGTTGCGCGTTGTACTTGCTGTTGGCCAGGAACGCTAATTGACCTGGCTGGGCATCGGCAAGCGTGCCGATGCCGGTTATGAAGGTATCCGCATCACCCCGGAAGTCCAGGCCGAAGCGGTCGGCAAGGTCCTTCAGCGTCAACATGCGGGATCAGAATTGCTGACCGAAAGTGAACTGCAGACGCTCGACGCGGTCGAACTCGCCATCGTTCAGCGGTAAGGCATAACTGATCGAAATCGGACCGACTGGCGCCTGCCATTGCAGGGCCACACCGACAGAGGCGCGCAACGAGCTGAAATTGACTTTTTCGGCGCCGAAAACGGCACCGGCGGCCGGATCGGTATAGCCGCTGTAGTCGAAGCTGCCTGCAAATGCGTTGCCGTAATCGAGGAAGGCCGACAGGCGGGTGCCGCGTGCATTGAATAGCTTCGGGAACAACAGCTCGAAGGTGCCGGCGACTTTCAGTGAGCCGCCCAACGGCTGCAAAAAGGACGGAACACAGGTGGTGGCCGGAGCTACCGGAACGCAAGTGCCGTAGCTGGGGCCGAGCGTGTTGGCCTCATAACCACGGACCGACTGCGGGCCGCCGACATAGAAATTCTTGAAGAACGGCATGCCGGCATCACCGGTGTTGCCATAGCTGTCGCCATAACCCAAATCGGTCCCGATTTTAAGTACCAGCCAGGAATTGAGCGGCCGGTAATGCTCGAACTGGTAGCTGAGTTTGTAGTAGGCGATATCGGATCCCGGGAACGAAAACTCGGCGCCGACACGGTGGTAGGTACCACGGGTCGGCAGCAGGTAATCGTTACGCGAATCCCGGCCCCAGCCGGCCTGGGCACGGATCTGCTGGACCGGCCAGGTCTGGTTGAAACCGCAGGTCTGTGGATCAGGCGTGCCCAGCGGGGCCGCGTCATCGGTCGCCGGGGTATCGGGGTTGTTGTCATCATCGACATCGAAGCACGGGAAGTATGGCTCCGTACCAAGCACGTCATCCAGGTACTCGATCAGCGGTAATGGCGTCGAACCGAGCGTAGTGGTCAGGTCGATTTTGTCGTAACCGAGGGCGAATTGGATGCTGTCGGTTTCACTCAGCGGAATACCCATGACGGCTTCGGCATTGAAGTTCGTCGAGGTGTATCGGGCCGTATTGAAGTCACCCTGGTTGTAGTCGCTGTAGGACACGTTGTAACCCAGACTGAGACCGTCTTCGGTGAAATACGGATTAGTGTAGGAGAAGCTGACGCGCTTCGAGTAGCTGTTGTTCTGCACGGCCACCGACATCCGGTTGCCGGTACCAAGAAAATTGTTTTCACTGAGCTGCACGGATGCGGTCAGACCATAAAGCTGCTGGTAACCGAGACCGAAGACGAAGCTGCCGGAGTTGCGTTCCTTGACATTGATGAAAACATCGACCTGGTCCGGACGGCCTGCCACAGGCTCCTGTTCGATTTCAACGGTTTCAAAGAAACCAAGGCGCTGCAGGCGGACTTTAGAACGGTCGAGTGCCGCCTGCGAATACCAGGTGTTTTCGAACTGGCGCAGCTCGCGACGCACGACTTCGTCGGCGGTCCGCACATTGCCCTTGATTTCCATGCGGCGGATCTGCACGCGCGGGCCGGGTTTGACCACGAAATCGATGCTGATTTCCTGATCGTCGCGGCTGATGGTCGGCACCGGATCGACCTCGGCGAAGGCGTAACCGATATTACCCAACATTGCGGTGATACGGTCATTGGTCGCCGTCAGAAGTTGCCGTGAAAAAGTATTCCCGGTCCGGATCAACAGCAGTTTTTCAACTTCTTCCTTGGGAACGATGGTGTCTCCGCTCACCGATACGCCGTCGACCTTATAGATCTTGCCTTCGACCACGTTGGCGGTCAGAAACATGTCTTTCTTGTCGGGGCTGATGGCGACCTGGGTGGATTCGACGTTGAAATCCACATAGCCCCGGTCCAGATAGTAATCAGTCAGTTTTTCTAGATCACCGGACAGCTTTTCACGCGAATACTGGTCGTCGCGCTTGTACCACGATAGCCAGTTGCTTGTATTGGATTCCCAGCCTTCACGGATCACGTCATCGGGATAGACGGTGTTGCCGACGATGTTAATGTCGCGCAGGCGGGCGCTCTTGCCTTCGGTGATGTCGAGGGAGATATCGACGCGGTTGCGGTCGATTTCCTTGACGGTCGGCGCGATGACGACGTTGTATTTGCCTTTGTTGTTGTATTGACGCAGCAGCTCCTGGGTGACACGGTCGAGATTGAGTGGATTATAGATTTCACCCTCGCTCAGCCCGATGCCCTTGAGTCCCTTGAGCAGATCCTCGGTCTTGATTTCCTTGTTGCCTTTGAGCGTCAGCGTGTTGATGCTGGGACGTTCGGTGACATTCACCACCAGAATGTCGCCCTGGCGTTCGAAACGGACGTCGCTGAAGAATCCGGTCTTGTAAAGCGCCCGGATGGCCTCGGTGGTTTTCGATGTATTGACGGTATCGCCCTTTTCAATCGGCAGATAGGTGAATACCGTGCCTGCCGAAATCCGCTGCAGGCCGTCGACCCGGATATCACTGGCCACAAACGGTTCGGCCAGCTGGGCTTGCGCAGGCTGGCTGAGTGCAATGGCCAGGGACAGGCACAGCAGGCTTTTACGGAGATTTGAAGAGGTCATCGGGGTTCCAGACGGTGCTACTTGGGTGGATTAGGAAATGATACGAAAAAAATCATTGAAAATGGCTATTCCAAGCAGTCCGGCGAGTAAAAAAACGCCGATATACTGCCCGATGGCTTGAACGCTTTCAGCGGGGGCTTTGCCGGTGGCCCATTCATAGGCGAAATAGAGCAGATGTCCGCCATCGAGAAGCGGTATCGGCAACAGGTTCATGATACACAATGCCAGCGAAATCGCGGCCAAAAAGCCGAGAAACGTCGATATTCCCCAGCTGGCCTGGCTGTCCGCGGCGCGGGCGATGCCGATCGGTCCGGAAAGATTGTCAACCGAAGCCGCGCCGGTCAATAGGCGCTTGATGACCGCGAGGCTGTCCCGGGTCATGGCATAGGTTCTTGAAAAAGCGGCGGGCAGGGCCTGCATGGGCGGGTATTGCACGGTTTTGACCGCACTCAGACTGCCGACGCCAAGTCGCCACACTTTTTTTCCATTCAAAAGGACTTCTGTCGGAGCGATGAGGAAAGCCAAGATGGCGCCGTCACGGAGGACTTCGATACGCAGGTTCCGGCCGTCGCCTGCTTTTTCCGCCAAAGTTTTCGGAATATCACCGAACTGCGCGATTTTGACGCCCTCGATGGCGGTGATGCGGTCACCCGGCAGCAGCGCACCCTCCGCCGGACCGTCTTTCTGCACCTGGCCGATGATCGGCAGGGCTGCTGAAAAGAATGGCGTCAGGCCGATTTCCTGCAGCAGCTTGTCCTGGGGAAAGTCTTCCGGCAGCCTGTCGAGGGCAAGTTGCCGGATTTCGGAGTCACCTGCCAGCGTGGTCACCCGGACATCGATCGGACGCCGGTCCATGGCCGCCAATGCCAGGGCCGGCAAGGCGTCATTCCAGGCCTGTACCGGTTTGGCGTCGACGGCAACCAGTTCATCGCCGGCCTGGAAACCGGCCTGTTGTGCCAGCCCGGTGGACGGGCCAATCAGGGCGCGCAGTTCGGGCACCCCGAGAATCAATGCGGCCCATAGCAGGCCGATGCACAGAATGAGATTGGCCAAGGGCCCGGCTGCAACAATCGCGAAGCGTTTGCCGACCGATTGCCGGTTGAAGGCGAATGGCTGCAGTTCAGGCGGAACTTCCTGCTCGCGTTCGTCCAGCATTTTGACGTACCCGCCAAACGGAATCAGTGCCAGCCGATACTCGGTGCCGTCCTTGCCGATCCGGCTGTAGAGCGCACGTCCGAAGCCGACCGAAAAGCGCAGAACCCGAACCCCGCAGCGTCGCGCCACTGCGAAATGGCCCCATTCATGCACGGTGACCAGAATGCCGATGGTGAGGATGTACCAGAACAGCGGGCTGATGAAGTCGGGCATGGCTCAGTGGATTCGATGGTTGGCAAAGCGGCGCGCTTCCGCATCGCTTGCCATTAGGACAGCTAAATCCGCGGCAGGTTCCCACGCCAGAGCATCGAGGGTCTGCGCCACGATGTCGGCGATGCCCAGAAACGGCAGTCGGCCTTCGAGAAAGGCCATGACCGCAACTTCATTGGCGGCATTGAGCACGGCCGGCGCATTACCGCCGCGTCCAATAGCGGTATAGGCCAAGCTCAGGCAAGGAAAGGTAAGGGTATCGGGCGTCCGGAATTCGAGATGTCCCAGATTCCTGAAATCGAGCGCTTTGACGCCGGAATCAATACGGTCCGGGTACGACAGGCCATAGGCTATGGCGGTGCGCATATCGGGTTCGCCCATCTGCGCCAGCACGGAGCCGTCACGGTAATCCACCATCGAGTGCACGATGCTCTGCGGATGCACTACGACTTCGATGGCCTCGGCAGGCATGCCGAACAGATGATGGGCCTCGATGACTTCCAGTCCTTTGTTCATCAGCGTTGCCGAATCGACGGAAATTTTGCGTCCCATGGACCACTTCGGATGCCGGCAGGCCTGTTCCGGCGTAATCGCGGCCAGGTCGGCGCGGGATTTTCCCAGAAACGGACCGCCGGAAGCGGTCAGAATCAGCCGTCGCACGCCATCCCGGCCGCCGCCGGCCGGCAGGCACTGGAAAATCGCATTATGTTCGCTGTCGACCGGAAACAGTTGCGCGCCATGCGTTGTCACGGTCTGCATCAGCAGCTGTCCGGCCAGGACGATGGACTCCTTGTTGGCCAGCAGGATGCGTTTGCCGGCGCGCGCCGCACTCAAGGTCGAAGCCACGCCGGCAGCACCGACAATCGCTGCGATGACGGTGTTGGAGCTGCTGTCGGCCGCCATGTCCTCGAGATTCTCCGGTCCGGCCAACGGCGTGGTGTTCAGTCCTGCAGCACTCAGGCCGTTGCGCAATGCCGTGAACAGTCCCGGATCAGCGATGCAGGCCTGTACTGGCCGGTAGCGCCGGCATAGCTCGATGAGGGCATCGACCTGGGTATGGGCCGACAGGGCCGTAATGCGAAAGCGATCCGGATGCTGGTCGACCAGTTTCAGGGTGGATTGGCCGATGGATCCGGTTGCCCCAAGCAGGCACAGCGTTTTCATAGCGCCAAGCCATATTTCACCAGCGCGAAAACCACCAGACCGGAAACGATGCTGTCGAGCCGATCGAACAGACCGCCATGTCCCGGAATCAGGGCGCTCGAGTCTTTGATGCAGGCATGCCGCTTTATCAGGCTTTCAAAAAGATCACCGAAGACTGAGAACAGTCCGGTCAACAGGCCAAGCAGGGCGTAGCGCCAGAGATCCGACCAGGGTGCGTCAAACAGGGGCATGCAGGAGATGGCGAGCAGGAGCGTCACCAGAAGGCCTCCCCAAAATCCCTCCCAGCTTTTACCCGGGCTGATGTTCGGGGCGAGTTTGTGTTTTCCGAAATTGACGCCGAATAGATAGGCGCCGCTGTCTGCGGCGGCGACCATGCCGATGGCGAACAGGGTCCACGCCGGACCGCCATCGTTGCCATGAAGCCAGACCAGTGCCGCCCAGGCCGGTGCGCAGGCCAGCATGCCGGCCAGCAATTTCAAATGGCGGTTATGGGCACCGGGTTCACGGGCAAAATCGAATTTCCACAACCACAATGGCACCAATAGCCAGAATGCGCCGCCAATGGCAATCGCCGCAAGTAGATTCCGGTGCGCTGCATCGTCGGTCCAGGCAATCGCGGCCACCAGCGCGGCATTTGCGGCGAGATAGGTCCATTTGGCCTGAGGCCGGTCCAGACCGGCGAGTGCGCACCATTCATGCAGGCCGGCCAGCAGCAGAACCGCCATGATAGCGCCCATCCAGGGCGTGGGCAGAAACAGAATGGCACCCATGGCTAGCGGAATCATCCAGAGCGCGGACCGAATGCGTTTGCTGTGGCTCATGACTGTTCTCCATGGATTTGTTCACTGGTCAGGCCGAAGCGGCGTTCACGCCCGGCGAAATCCGCAACGGCCTGCATCAGCTCCTTTCGGGTGATGTCCGGCCAAAGCGTCGGGGTGAACCAGAATTCAGTGTAGGCCATCTGCCAGAGCAGAAAATTGCTGATGCGGAAGTCGCCTCCCGTGCGTATCAGTAGATCGGGATCGGGCTGGCCGGCCAGCGCCATGTGCCGGCCGAGACTATCCTCGGTGATGGCTTCCGGATCCGGAGACGATGCCAGCAGGCTTCGGCAGGCGTTGACGATATCCCAACGTCCGCCGTAACTGCCGGCGATGTTGAGATTGAGCTGGGAGTTTCCGGCGGTCAGTGCTTCCGCCCAGGCCATCTTATCGCGGAGTTCAATAGCGAAGTCGCTGCGCTGGCCAATGAAACGGATACGCACCCCGCGACGGTGAAGTTCCTCGATTTCGGTATCCAACATGCGCAGGAACAGCTTCATCAGGGTACTGACTTCTTCCGGCGGACGATTCCAGTTCTCGCTGGAGAATGCGAACAGGGTCAGGCTTCCGATGCCCTGTTCGAGGCAGAATTCAATGGCGATCTGCACGGCTTTGGCGCCGGCACGGTGGCCGACACTGCGGATGCTGCCGCGTTGTTCGGCCCAGCGGCCGTTGCCGTCCATGATGACGGCAATGTGTCGGGGATGGCGTGGCATGTCCGGGTGCATGGCCTGAGCGCTTCAGACGGCCAGCAGCTCGGTTTCCTTGGTTTTGGCGATGTCGTCGATGTCCTTGACCGCCTTGTCGGTGATTTTCTGGATTTCATCCTCGCTGCGACGGGCTTCATCCTCAGAGATGGTTTTTTCCTTGAGCAGGTCCTTGACGCCGGAAATCGCATCGCGGCGGATGTTGCGCACCGAAATCTTGGCGTTTTCGGCTTCTGCGTAAACGTGCTTGATCAGTTCCTTGCGACGTTCTTCGGTCAGCGGCGGCAGATTGATGCGGATGACCTGACCCAGCGTGTTCGGCGTAAAGCCGAGGTTGGACGCGAGGATGGCTTTTTCGATGGCGCCGACCATCGCCTTTTCCCAGGGGGTGATGGTAATCGAGCGGGCATCGGCGACAGTGACCGTCGCAACCTGGCTGAGCGGCATATCGGAACCGTAGTAGTTCACCTTCAGGTTGTCGACAAGGCCGGTGCTGGCGCGGCCGGTCCGCAATGAGGACAGCTCGTGCTTGAGAGCGTCGACGCTTTTGGCCATGCGTGTCTGCGCATCTTTTTTGATTTCGTTGAGCATGCGGGGCTCCTGTTCCGATGATGAGCCCAATTATAAACCGAGAAGAAGCTAAATGCTTAAAATCAATGAAAAAACATCAATGGTGCGGGGCATGGTCATGATGGTCGTGATGGCAGGATTCACCCAGCTCGATCTGCAGCGTGGCATGGTTGATGCCGAAGCGTTCCTGTAGGGCCTGATTGGCGCCGTCGATGAATCCGTCATGTCCGTCCACCGTATTTCGGACGATGTGCGCGGTCAACGCGATTTCCTCGGCACCTAGCGACCAGATATGCACGTGATGGACGGCCGTGACGCCCGGCAGTTTGGCCAGAAAGGCCTCCACTTCAGATTTCTCGAGATTCTCGGGTACCGCGTCCATGACCTGCATGAAACTGGCCTTGAGCAGATGCCAGCTGCCGATGCCGATGACCAGGGCCACCAAGGCGGCGGTGAGCGGGTCCAACCAGTACCATTGGCGCCACCAGATGCCGATGCCGGCGAGAACCGCCGCCAAAGACACCGCCGCATCGGCCAACAGATGCAGATACGCGCCGCGTTTGTTGAGGTCGGTTTTCTGGCCACGCAGGAAAAGCGCGGCGGTACCCAAGTTCACCAAAATACCGAGACCGGCCACCGCCATGACCACAACGCCGGGTACCTGCGGCGGGTTCTGGAACCGCCCGAGCGCCTCCCAGAGCAGGGCGCCGCTGAAGCCGACCAGCAGTACCGCATTGAGCAGGGGGGACAACTGTGTCGCGCGGCGCCAGCCGAAGGTGTGGCGTTCGGTCGGTGCCTGACTGGCCATCCATGCCGCGCCCCAGGCCAAGGCCAAACCGGCGGCATCGCCGAGATTATGCAGAGCGTCGGAAATTAGCGCGAGCGAGTTGGTGGCCAGACCGAAGCCGGCTTCGATACCCGAATAGGCCAGATTGATCCACATCGCCCATGCGAACACATGGTGATGGCTGGCATGGCGGCGGCTGTGGTGCTCGTGCGGATGCCCTTGCATGCGCTCAGCGGGTGACCAGTGTGCCGATGTCCTCGCCTTGCAGGATGCGCATCAACGCGCCGGCATTGCCCATATCGTAGATCCGCAGCGGAATGTCGTTTTCACGGCAGAGGGCGAAGGCGGCGGTGTCCATCACCTGCAGATTGCGCTGCAGGACGTCGTCATAGGTCAGGCGTTGGAAGCGTTTTGCCGCTGGATTCTTATTCGGATCCGAATCGTAAATGCCATCCACTTTGGTTGCCTTCAGCAGCAGTTCGGCATTGATTTCGGTGGCGCGCAGCGCGGCGGCGGAATCGGTGGTGAAGAACGGATTGCCGGTGCCGGCCGCGAAAATCGCGATGCGGCCTTTTTCCAGATGACGGACGGCACGGCGACGGATGTAGTCTTCGCAGATCTGGTTGATTTTGATGGCGCTCATCACACGCGCGTTGACACCGTGTTTTTCCAGCGCGTCCTGCATGGCCAGGGCGTTGATGACGGTTGCCAGCATGCCCATGTGGTCGCCGGTGACGCGGTCCATGCCGCCGGCGGCCAAGCCGGCGCCGCGGAAAATGTTGCCACCGCCGATGACTACGCCGATCTCGGCACCGGCCTGCTGCACGGCGATGATTTCGCGCGCCAGGCCGTTGATGATGCCGGGGTCGATGCCGTAATCGCCGTCGCCCATCAGGGCCTCGCCGGACAGCTTCAGCAGAATGCGGCGGTATTTCAATGTGCTCATGGCGGGCTCCGGGGTGGGCATCGTTAAGGTCATTCTAGCGGATTGGCGGCGGCTTTAGCAGGGTGCGGGCCAGCTTAGGGTTCGTAGATGACGTAGACCTTGCGCGCATATTCACGCACTTCCCAGGTTCCGCGGTAACCCGGTTCAAGGGTGAACCGGTCGCCGGCGCGGACGGTCTGGGCTTCCCCGCCGTCTTCGGTCATCACGATCACACCCTGCAGGATTTCGCAGTATTCGTATTCGGTGTAATTGACCTGCCAGATTCCGGGCTCGGCTTCCCAGAAGCCGGTATGGAAATTGCCGGCGGCATTGCTGAAGTGGTTGCTGAGGATCTGCTTCGGGCTGCCCGCCCGCATTTTCTCCGGGGCGACCTCATAGGGTTCATGCGGGGTGCTTGCGTAATCGAGACGGCGAAGACGGGACATGGCGGATGGCTACTCCGGAATAATTGAGGGGTGAAAAAAAGCCACCCGAAGGTGGCTTTGCAATTCAGACGGCCATGGCCTTGGCAACTTCGGCGGCGTAATCTTCCACCACCTTTTCGATGCCTTCGCCGACCACCAGACGCTGGAAACCGATGACATCGGCACCGGCGGCTTTAACGGCCGCTTCCACGCTCTGGTCGGTATTCAGCACATAGGGCTGGCCGTACAGGGTGACTTCGTTGATGATCTTGCTGACTTTGCCGGCAATGATTTTCTCGAGGATGTCAGCCGGCTTGTTTTTGTCTTTCTCCGGCATTTTGGCCAGTTCGATTTCTTTTTCCTTGGCAATGAAGTCAGCCGGAACATCGGCGGCTTTGTTGTAAGGAGGATTCATGGCCGCCACATGCATGGCGATGCCGCGGGCCAGTTCCATGTCGCCGCCGGCCAGATCGACCAGCACGCCGATACGGCCGCCGTGGATGTAGGCCGCCACGGTATTGGCAGAATTGACGCGGACCAGACGGCGGACCTGCACGTTTTCACCAACTTTGGCGATCAATGCGGCGCGGGCTTCTTCCACGGTTCCACCGTTCATGGCCACCGACTTCAGGGCTTCGGCATCGGCGGCGTCGGACGCCAGGGCGGCTTCGGCCACGGCATTGACGAAGGACAGGAAGTTATCATCCTTGGCCACGAAATCGGTTTCGGAGTTGACTTCGACCAGCACGGCTTTGCCGCCGCTGCTGGCCATGCCGATGCGACCTTCCGCGGCCACGCGGTCGGCTTTCTTGTCGGCCTTGGCCAGACCGGTCTTGCGCAGGTATTCCATGGCGGCATCGATATTGCCTGCGTTTTCAGTCAGGGCTTTCTTGCATTCCATCATGCCGGCGCCGGAGCGCTCGCGGAGTTCTTTTACCAGGCTGGCGGTAATTTCCATCGTATTAACCTCGGAGTTGTTCAGGGGGTGTGTCGCATCGGCCAGCTGCCGATGGGGAAGGGGGTGCCGAAGCACCCCCTGTCATGGCTTCAATCAGGCGTCGCGTTTTTCGCGGCGCGGCGCGGCTTTCTTGGCCGGTGCGCGGCGGGCGCCTTTCTTGTCGTCTTTACCGATCGGGTTGCCTTCTTCGTCCAGTTCGACGAAGTCGTCATTGGCGCTGCTGGCGGTAATCGGCGCGGCGGCTTTGCCTTCCAGTACGGCATCGGCGGCGGCACGCACATACAGCTGTACGGCACGAATGGCGTCATCGTTGCCCGGAATGGCGTAGTCGACCAGGTTGGGATCGTAGTTGGTATCGACCACAGCGATGACCGGGATGCCGAGCTTCTTGGCTTCCTGGATGGCGATGTTTTCATGGCCGATGTCAATGACGAACAGGGCGTCCGGCAGACGGTTCATGTCTTTGATACCGCCGAGCGAAGCGTCAAGCTTGTCGCGCTCGCGACGCAGGGTCAGCACTTCGTGCTTGACCAGCTTTTCGAAGGTGCCGTCGGTTTCAGCCGATTCCAGTTCTTTCAGACGCGAAACGGACTGCTTCACGGTGCGGAAGTTGGTCAGGGTACCGCCCAGCCAGCGCATGCTCATGTAAGGCATGTTGCAACGGGTGGCTTCTTCCTTGATGGCATCGCGGGCGGAACGCTTGGTGCCGACGAACAGGATGCTGCCACGCTTTTGTGCAATCGCCGAGATGAAATTCATCGCGTCGGTGAACAGCGGCATGGTTTTTTCAAGATTGATGATGTGGATCTTGCCGCGGGCACCGAAAATGTATGGACCCATTTTCGGGTTCCAGTAACGGGTTTGGTGGCCGAAGTGAACGCCGGCTTCCAGCATTTGACGCATGGTGACTTGGGACATGGTTGAATCCTTTGAGCGATAGGGAACCGGCCTGGGTAAGGCGGATGGTTCCGGGGTTGGGCCTCCACCGGATCGCTGCGTCGAACCCCGAGGGGCACCCCGAAGCAGGGGAATATCCGGTGTGTGAATTCGCCGATTGACGCTCGGCGTGGGCGCTTGAAGCCCGGTAATTATACAAGAAAGTGCGATTTTGCCGCAAGTGTTGGATAATGGGACTATGAAAGTCTCCGTCAAGTCCCCTCAGGACATCGAAAACATGCGCATCGCCGGCCGGCTGGCCGCGGAAGTGCTGCAGATGATCGCGCCGCACGTGAAGCCCGGCGTGACCACTGCCGAACTGGACCGGATCTGCCATGAACACATCGTTCAGGTCCAGCAGTCGATTCCGGCCAATGTCGGCTACAAGGGCTTCCCGGCCAGTATCTGCACCTCGGTCAATAATGTCATCTGTCACGGTATCCCATCTCCGGGTAAAGTCTTGAAAGATGGCGATATCCTCAACATCGACGTCACCGTCATCAAGGATGGCTGGCATGGCGATACCAGCCGGATGTACACGGTCGGTGAGCCGTCGGTCAAGGCCAAACGCCTGATTGACGTGACCCGTGCCGCCATGTTCGAAGGCATCCGTGCCGTTCGCCCAGGGGCCACCCTCGGTGATATCGGCCATGCCATCCAGAAGCTGGTCGAAGCCGAACGTTTCTCGGTGGTGCGCGAATACTGCGGACACGGCATCGGCCGGATTTACCACGAAGATCCGCAGGTCCTGCATTACGGTCAGCCCGGTGCCGGCCTTCGTCTGGAAAAAGGCATGACCTTCACCATTGAACCGATGGTCAATGAAGGCGCCCGCCATACCCGGCTGATGCCCGATGGCTGGACGGTAGTCACCAAGGACCGCTCGCTTTCGGCACAATGGGAACATACCGTCGCGGTCACCGATGACGGTGTCGAGATCCTGACCCGTCTGCCCGGCGATGACAACGATTTGTGACCGCGGGCAGCGTCAACGCTGACCCTGCCGCTTCGGCCTTTGAGCAGGCCGGAACCGCTGCTGAATTCACTGCTGTCGCCAAACAGGCGCTCGCCGCACAACGCAGTGCCTTGACCGAGAGTCTGGCCAAGGGCATCGCCATCGAAACCCTGATCGGCCGTTATCGGGAATGCCTGGATGTCATCGTCTGCAAAGCCTGGGATCTTGGCATGCATCGGGATGCCGGATTGGTCCTGGTCGCGACCGGCGGCTACGGGCGTGGCGAGCTGTATCCGCATTCCGATATCGACCTTTTGGTCTGCGGCCAGGAAGCCGAGCATGTCCGTCACTCGGAGGCCATTGGTCAGTTTTTCTCGTTGTTGTGGGATTCTGGGCTGAAAGTTGGTCAGGCGGTACGCTCGGTCGGTCAATGCCTTGAACAGAGCCGCTTGGATGTAGCGACCTATACCTCGCTGCTGGAAATCCGCAAACTGGCGGGTGATGAAAAAGTATTCCTTTCGCTTGAGGCGGCCGTGAATTCGCCCGAAGTCTACGATGCCCGCGGCTATTTCGAAGCCAAACGCCACGAGCAGCGCCAGCGCCATGCCAAATTCCACAATACCGCCGACAACCTCGAACCCAACCTGAAGGAAGGGCCGGGTGGGTTGCGCGATTTCCATACCCTGAACTGGCTGTCGCGCAAACTCTACGGGGTGTCTTCTCTAGCCGGCCTGGTGCCGTTGGGATTGCTTGGCGATGCCGAATGGCAGGCACTGTTGCGCAACTGGCGCATCGTGGCGCGTCTGCGTTTCGCCTTGCATCTGGTGGTGAAACGGCCGGAAGAACGGCTGTTGTTCGACCATCAGAAGAATCTGGCCGAGCTGTTCGGATTGCAGGATACGCCGGACAATCTTGCGGTCGAACAGTTGATGCAGGAGTTCTTCCGCTCGGCAGCCATCTTGCTGCGCATCAACGACCGTCTGCTCCAGCGTTTTGAAGAACATCTGGCCGAAGAGCAGGTGGTCACGCCGATCGATGGCCAGTTCGTGCTGAAAAACGGATATCTGCTTGCCCTCGACAACTGTTTCGGTGCCGAGGCGCTGCCGCGGCTTTTCGAGCTGTTCGCGGTCTGGGGCGGCCAGCCGGCCTGCAAGGGCCTGCATTCGGACACCGCACGCGGGCTGGCGGAATCACTGCCGGATATCCTGCCTTACGCCGAACAGCCGGAATCGGTAAGAACGGCTTTCATGGATTTGATCAGCCAGCCGCAGGGTGTCATCAGTCTGCAGCGTCTGGCGCGGCTGGGTATTCTGGCCCGCTATCTGCCGGAATTCGGCCAGGTCACCGGGCGCATGCAATACGACCTGTTCCATGTCTATACCGTCGATCAGCACACCCTGAATGTTCTGGAGTTCATCCGACGCTTCGAGCAGGGCCGGGTGGATGGATTCACCTTGCCGCATGAGGTTTTTCCGCGTCTGCGCAAACCGCATCTGATCTGGCTGGCCGGTCTGTTCCACGACATCGCCAAAGGCCGCGGCGGCGATCATGCTGAATTGGGCGCGGCCGATTTCGCGCGTTTCGCCCAGGCCCATGCCCTGCCGGCTGCCGATGCGCAGCTGGTGGAATGGCTGATCGCCCAGCATCTGCTGATGTCGTTCACGGCCCAGAAATTCGACATTTCCGATCCGGACATCATCAATGGATTCGCCGGCAAGGTTGCCGACCGGGAGCATCTGGATTATCTGTATGTGCTGACCTGCGCCGATATCGCCGGCACCAGTCCCAAGCTGTGGAACGCCTTCAAGGATCAACTGCTGGCCGATCTGTATACCGCCACCCGCTATGTGCTTCGTGTCGGTCTCGAGCATCCGCTGAATGCCGAAGACATCCGTGCCGAAACCCGCAACATGGCGCTGGCGAAACTGATGGATGCCGGCTTCAGCGAGGATTCGGTGCAGTCGCTGTGGCAGACCTTCCCGGAGGATGCCTTCCTGCGCTACCGCCCGGAACAGCTGGTCTGGCAGACCCAAGGCATGCTGTCCCAGATCGCGTTGCCGTCCCAGATTCTGGTGCGCGAATTGATCGGCAGGGATTCCCTGGAAATCTTCGTACGCACGCCTGACCGTGACGGCATCATCTCCGGCCTGCTGGCCACGCTCGACCGGTTGAATCTGAGCGTCGTGCATGCCCGCATCCTGTCTTCAAACGACGGTTACGCGCTGGACAACTTCATCACCCTCAAGGGCAGCCACACGCCGGATGCCAAACGCATCGCGCAGACCCTGGCCGCGGCGCTGAAGGACCCGGCCAGCATCAAGCCGGCCAAGCATCTGCTGCCGAGCCGGCTTCGGCACTTCAAGACCCCGACCCGCATCGAATTCAGCCCGGCCGCCGCCGGGGACCGGACGCTGATGAGTCTGGTCTGCGCCGACCGCCCGGGCCTGCTGGCCGACATCGGCTATGTGCTGCTGCAACGCAAGGTGCGCGTGCACGATGCCCGCATCGCCACCTTCGGCGAGCGCGCCGAGGACATTTTCGTTGTAAGCGACCGCGATAACCACGCTTTATCCGATCCCGCCGTGTTGCATGGTCTGCAGGCGGCGCTGTTAGACTATCTGGAAGGAAGGAAACCATGAACACAGAACTGCAAGCCCGCATCGAACACGCTTTCGACAACCGCGCCGCGCTGGACGTGGCCGCCATCGAGGCACTCAAGCCCGATCTTTATCACGTCATCGCCTTGCTGGAATCGGGCGATGCGCGCGTCGCCGAGCCGCAGGACGGCGGCTGGAAAGTCAATGAATGGCTGAAGAAAGCGGTGCTGCTGTATTTCCGCTGCCACGACATGGACGTGATGGGCGAGCCCGGCAATCCATTCTGGGACAAAGTGCCGCTGCGCTTCGAAAATTACGATGCCGAAGATTTCCGCCGTCTCGGCGCCCGGGTGGTGCCCGGAACCGTGGCCCGTGCCGGTTCCTATATCGGGAAAGACGCCGTGCTGATGCCGAGTTTCATCAACATCGGCGCGCATGTCGGCGCCGGCACCATGGTCGATACCTGGGCCACGGTCGGTTCCTGCGCCCAGGTCGGTGCCCGCTGCCACATCTCCGGCGGCGCCGGCATCGGCGGCGTGCTGGAGCCGCTGCAGGCCGCACCGACCATCATCGAAGACGATTGTTTCATCGGTGCGCGCTCGGAAGTGGTCGAAGGCGTCATCGTCGAACGCGGCTCGGTGATCGGCATGGGCGTGTTCATCGGTCAAAGCACCCGCATCTACAACCGCGCCACCGGCGAAACCAGTTACGGCCGCGTGCCGGCCGGTTCGGTGGTGGTGTCCGGTTCCCTGCCTTCGGCTGATGGAAAATATTCCCTTTACTGCGCGGTCATCGTCAAACAGGTCGATGAAAAGACCCGCAGCAAGACCTCGGTCAATGATCTTTTGCGTGGAGCCGTCGAGTGAGCTTGACCCTCTACGGTCTGCCGAACTGCGACACCTGCCGGAAAGTGCAGAACTGGTTGAAGCGCATCGAGCAACCGTTCGTGTTCGTTGATTACCGCACCCATCCGATCGCCCCTGAAATGCTGAGCGTCTGGGCCGGACAGCTGGGTGGTTTCGATGCGTTGCTGAATAAAACCAGCACCACCTGGCGCAACCTGCTGCCGAACAAGAAGTCGCCGGGCTCGACGCCCGAATACCTTATGCTGCTGAAGGAATACCCGGCGCTGGTTAAACGCCCGGTGCTGGTGTTTCCCGACGGCCGCGTGGTACTTGGCTTCAAAGACGCACAGTACAAGAAACTGTTTTCCGCCTGAGGAGAGACCATGAGCGATATGCTGGCATTGACGCAGGATTTGATCGCACGGCGTTCGGTGACGCCCGACGACGCCGGCTGCATGGAGCTCATCGCCTCGCGCCTTGAGCGATCCGGTTGCCATTGCCATCGACTGGATTTCGGTTCCGTAAAGAATTTATGGGTGACGCACGGGCAGGGCGCACCGGTGACCGTGTTGCTCGGTCACACCGATGTTGTGCCGCCGGGTGATGCCAATCTTTGGGTCTGCGATCCCTTCAGCCCGGAAATCCGGGACGGCATGCTGTATGGCCGTGGCGCTGCCGACATGAAAAGCTCGGTCGCCGCCTTCGTGATTGCCATGGAGCAGTTCGTCGCCGCCCATCCCAATCATCGCGGCACCTTGGCGCTACTGCTGACCTCGGACGAAGAAGGCGATGCCATCGAAGGCGTGCGGCGTGTGGCCGAACACTTCCGAAGCAGCGGCCAGCACATTGACTACTGCATTACCGGCGAGCCCTCATCGATGGCGGCGCTCGGCGATCTGGTCCGTGTTGGCCGTCGCGGCACGCTCAGTGGCACGCTGACCGTCAATGGCATCCAGGGTCATGTGGCCTACCCGGAGAAAGCGCGCAACCCGATCCACCAGGCCATGGCGCCGCTGGCCGAGCTGGCCGTGCGGCGATGGGACGAGGGCTATCCCGAGTTTCCACCGTCCTCGTTCCAGATCTCCAATATCAATGCCGGCACCGGTGCCAACAATGTCATTCCCGGAACGCTTCGCGCGTTATTCAATTTCCGCTATAACCCGGGCTGGCACGCCGAACAGCTCGAGCACGAAGTTGAATCCGTTTTGAATGCCGCCGGTTTAGACTACAGGCTGGACTGGCACCGCGGCGGTGAACCGTTCCTGACCCGCGATGGCCCCTTGCGCAGCGCCGTGCGTTCAGCCATTGCGGAATATTGCGGACTAGTTCCGGTCGAGAACACCGGCGGTGGCACTTCGGATGCGCGTTTCATCGCGCCGTTGGGCGCGGAGGTCATTGAACTCGGTCCGGTCAATGCCAGCATCCACAAGGTCGATGAGCATGTTTCCATCGCCGATCTGGAGCGATTGCCCGGCTTGTTCCAGACAATATTGCGTAAGTTGCTGACTTAATCGATACCCATTTTTTCATTCACTGCAACAGGAGAGTTTCATGACGATTGCACAATGGTGTGTTTTGGCGGCATGTCTGTTGCCGATTCTGACCGTCGGTTCGGCCAAGGCCTCGCTGGCCCGTATTTCCAGAAAACAGGGCGGTTACGATAACTTCAATCCGCGCGCGTGGGAGGACAAACTCGAAGGTTGGCGTGGCAGGGCACATGCCGCACAAATGAATGGGTTCGAGGCTCTTCCCTTATTCATTGCCGGTGTACTTTTCGCCCAGATCGGCAGTGCCGAACAGGCGCGCATCGATCTTCTGGCCATGGCATTCATTGCCGCCCGTCTGCTCTATATCTGGGCCTATCTGGCCAATCGTGCCACCTTGCGTTCATTGATTTGGGTGATTGGCTTGGGCCTCAGCATCACCTTGCTGGCCTTGGGCTGATCCTTACGGTTCAGCGGTCAGCCGGTTTCAAAGCGAGCGTGTATTCGGTCTTGCCGGGCAAAAACGGCGTCGGTTTGTGCTTCACCCAATCACTGTGGCCGGCACCCCAGAACGGAGAAAGCAGGTGTCCGCTTTGGCCGCCCGGCATGTGGATGATGCCATCCTCTTCATGGCCTGGCGCGACCACCATGCGTTGGGATGCGCCGAAATTCGGTGACACCACCAATGCCATGTCGGCATCGCCGGCGAGCTGATCCGGCGGCATGCACAGCGCCGATTTGGCGAAAGCCGGCAAAGCCGCGGCAAGCGGATGGCAGATGGCGGCGGTATTGCGCTCGCCCCAGGTGCGGTATTTCAGCGGGCCTTGTTCGCCGATTTTGGCCCGCACCGTTTTGGCAGACTGTTCCAGCAGGTCGTTCCAGTCTTTGTAGTCGCGGGTCAACAGATGTTTCGGTTGGTCTTCCAAGAGCGCCCAGGCCACGTCTTCGAAGCCGGTGAAGCCCGGTGCTTCGTAATCGAAACCATTCGGACCGGGCTTTGTGGCCTCACGGCCCAGACGTTCAATGGCCGGTGCCAACAGCATTTCCTCAATACGATTACTGACTTCCAAACGCCAGGCCCGGGTGATGCGGTAGCTGACCGAGTCAACGTTGGCGCCGCCATCCCAGCTCGGATCAGCATCGCGCAGGGCGCGCAACGCCGAATCCGCGGCAGCCTCCTTGGCGGCGTCATCGAGCTTTTGCCACCAACTTTCCAGGAACGGTGCGCGGCCGTCGGTCTGAATCGCCAGCAGGTCTTTTTCGGTGAATTGCTTTTTGGCCAACAGATTCTCACGGATGGCCGTGCCGCGGGCACCGAAGGCATAACCGGCATTGCCGACCAGGTTCAGCCACGGACCGTCTACCACGCGCCCGTTTGCGGTCCACAGCCGCGCAATAGGTGGATCGACCAGTTTCGGATTTTCCGCACCGGGCAGCCAGCCGTTCCATGTGCAGCCGGCCGTCGGATCCATCGGCATGCGCTTGTCGCAGTTGCCGACACGCTTCGGCATCTGGGCGGTCAGGCGCCAGGCGATGCGTCCGTTCTTGTCCCCGATGACCAGATTCTGACCGGGAATACCGGTGCTTTCGGCGGCCAGCAGGGCTTCATCGAGCGAGCGGCTGCGGGTGACCCCGTTCAAGCCGAGGTTCAGCGCGCCCGGTTCCTGGGCCACCCAGCGCAAAGCCAATGAAACCCGTTTATCGACCTCCCGGGTCACCGGGCCCCATTCGGTTTCACTGACGTCCAGCATCACGGCTTTGCCGCCCTTGACCGCGATACGCTCCTGGAAGCGGCGGACCGGAACGGCTTTACCTTCAGCGTTGATATAGCTGTTACGGTTGGCATCAGCCCAGCGCACGATGAAGAAATCCGTGAAATCACCATAGCTGTTGGTGAAACCCCAGGCCACATGCCGGTTGCTGCCGACGATGACTGAGGGAATGCCGGGCAGGGTAAAACCTGAGACGTCCGAATCGCTACCGGTAAGCAGGCGCGCACGGAACCAGATGTTGGGCGCGCGCAGTCCCAGATGCATGTCATCGGCGACGATGGCGCGTCCATCATGGGTCAGCGATCCGGCCACCGCGAAGTTATTGCTGCCGACCGATTCGGCATGCCGATTCGGCTGGAACGCCAATTGCGGGGCGCTCATGCTGTTGAGGTTGATCTGATCGGCATCGGGAATGCGCATCGCATTTTTGGGTTCACCGAACAGCGGCGCATCCCACTGCGATTGGGTTTCTGTCAGAAGTCTGTAAATCGGATCCGGCAGCGCGCCCTTCAGCTGCCAGAGTTTGAACTCGCGCTCGTTGCTTTCGTCCTGCAGGTCGAAGAACATCGCGTAGCCGACCAGAAATGAATCTTCCGGCTGCCAGGCTTCGGGTTTGGTGTTGAGCAGCAAATAAGGCCAGGGCCGGACCGACAGATCGGCCAGCCCGGCATTCACACCATCGGCATAGGCCTGCAACACGGTGCCATCCTTGCCGGCCATCTGTGCGAAATGATTGCGGATGCGCGCACGCAGGCGATGGATACGGATGGACTTGTCCTTTTCCACCGCCATTTCACCGAACAGCGCAGACAGTTCACCGGCAGCAGAGCGCCGCAGCAGGTCCATTTCGAAATAGCGTTCCTGGGCGTGCACGTAGCCGAGCGCGCGGGCGGCATCGGCATCGTTGCCAGCGGTCAGGGTGACCGTGCCATTGCCGTCGCGACTGATCTGTACCGGTTGCGACAGCCCCTGCAAGGTCTGTGTGCCATCGAGCACCGGCAGGCTGCCGCGCAGCAGGAAGTAAATGCTTGCCGCGAGCAGGAGCACAATCAAGAGCAGCGCCACCAGTACGCGTTTGGTCCAGGTCAGCAGTGCCATGAAATCGGACTCCTCGGTAAATTAAAGACTTTCGATGCTGTCGACGCGCTGGAAACCGCGCGGCAGGGCATGCCCGCGCTGGGCGCGCGCACCCTGATAGGCCTGGAGGTCGCGCCAGCTCAACACCAACTTGCGCTGCCCGCAGTGCAGCACCAACTCGCCGCCGCTGCGCACGCAGGTGACGGCAACGATATTCTCCTCGCCGTCCTTGAGTTTGGCCGGCGGAATCTGCAGGATTTTGTTGCCCTTGCCTTTGTCGAGTTCCGGCAGTTCGGAGGCCGGGAAGGCCAACAGGTTACCGCCACTGCTGATGGCCACCACGAAATCACTGGCGATATCATGCACCGCCGCGGGGGGAAGAATGCTGGCGGCCTTGTCGGCGTTGATCAGCTGTTTGCCGGCTTTCTTGCCGGCCAGAAAATTTTCGAACGCGGTGATGAAACCGTAGCCGAAACTGGATGCGACCACGAATTTCTGGTTTGGCTCACCCGAAGCCAGACCGACGAAGTCGGCGCCGGACGGCGGGCTGAAGCGGCCGCTGAGTGGCTCACCGTTGCCACGCGCCGAGGGCAGGGTGTGGGTCAGGCAGGAATAGCTGCGTCCGGTGGAGTCCAGCACGGCGGCATTCCAGGTGCTTCGTCCGCGCACGAAGTCGAGCAGGGCGTCGCCGTCGCGGTAGCCGAGTGCTCCGGGATCGAGTTCGTGCCCTTTGCCGGCGCGGATCCAGCCTTTCTGCGAAAGCACCACGGTCATCGGTTCGCTGGCGACCAGCGCGGTCTCATCGATGGCCTGCGCCGCTTCGCGCGATACCAGCGGCGACAGACGGGCATCGCCGAATTTCTTGGCATCGGTCTGCAGTTCGTCTTTCAGCAGTTTTTTCAGTTTGGCGTTGGAGCCGAGCGTGGCGATGATTTTTTCCAGTTCGGCGGCCAGTTCGGCCTGTTCGCCGCGGATTTTCATCTCTTCCAGGCGGGCCAGCTGTTTCAGTTTGGTCTCGAGGATGTAGTCGGCCTGATCCTCACTCAGTTTGAAGCGGGCTATCAATGCGGCTTTCGGTTCGTCTTCGGTGCGGATGATGTGGATGACTTCATCGAGATTCAGGAACGCAATCAGCAGGCCTTCCAACAGGTGCAATCGGCGTTCCAGCTTTTCCTTGCGGTAGGTCAGGCGCTTGCGCAGGGTATCCATGCGGAACGTCAGCCACTCGTTGAGCAGTGCCTTCAGGTGCTTGACCTGCGGACGGCCATCGAGGCCGATGATGTTGAAGTTGACCCGGTAGCTTTTCTCCAGGTCGGTGGTGGCGAACAGGTGTCCCATCAGCGAATCGACATCGACCCGGTTCGAACGCGGCACCAGTACCAGCCGGGTCGGAGTTTCGTGATCGGACTCGTCACGCAGGTCTTCCAGCCACGGCAGTTTCTTGGCGCGCATCTGCTGCGCGATCTGCTCCATGACCTTCGAGGGCGAAACCTGATAGGGCAGTGCGGTCAGCACGATATCGCTGTTTTCCTTGACGTAGGTGGCGCGGGCGCGGATCGAGCCGCCGCCGGTTTCGTACATGGCGATGATTTCGCTGCGCGGCGTGATTATTTCGGCCTGGCTCGGATAATCCGGGCCGAGCACGTGTTCGCACAGGTCACGCACACTGGCCTGCGGGTCGTCGAGCAGGCGGATGCAGGCGCTGACCACTTCATTGAGGTTGTGCGGAGGAATGTCGGTGGCCATACCGACCGCGATGCCGGTGGTGCCGTTCAGCAGGATGTGCGGCAGGCGCGCCGGCAGCCAGGTTGGCTCCTGCAGCGAACCATCGAAGTTCGGATTCCAGTCCACCGTACCCTGACCGAGTTCACCCAGCAGCACTTCGGCAATCGGCGTGAGCTTGGATTCGGTGTAACGCATGGCGGCGAAGGACTTCGGATCGTCGGTGGAACCGAAGTTGCCCTGGCCTTCGATCAACGGGTAGCGGTAGGAAAACGGCTGCGCCATCAGCACCATGGCTTCGTAACAGGCGGAATCGCCATGCGGGTGGTATTTACCGATGACATCACCGACCGTACGCGCCGATTTCTTCGGCTTGGCGGTGGCGTTGAGTGACAGCTCGCTCATGGCGAAGATGATCCGGCGCTGGACCGGCTTCAGGCCATCGCCGAGGAAGGGCAGGGCGCGGTCGAGCACCACATACATCGAATAATCGAGGTAGGCGCGTTCGGCGTATTCACGCAGGGGAATCTGTTCGAAACCGTGGAAGCTGGGGCGGGTCAAATCGGTCATGGCGGGCTCGTGGTGCGGATGTTTTCATTCTAACGGGTTTGCCGGTGGATGGGCATCGCCTTCGGCATTCGGGTAAACTGAAACGAAGGAGATTACATGAGTACGAGCATCATCATTGGCCTGGTTGCCCTGGTCTGTCTGGTCCTGCTTTTCAAAGTGATGGGCTTTCTGCTGCGTTTGGCCATGGTTCTGGTCGTGCTCGGCGCCGTCTATTGGTATCTGGCACCAATTTTCGGCTGGCCGGCGCTGCCATTCTGATGCCAGAGCCGCGCATCCATGCCGCTTGAAGCCATGGCCATTTCCCGGCGCCGTCTGGCGCTGATTCTCGGTCTTTTAGCGATGGTCGGTCCGTTTGCCATCGACAGCATTTTTCCGGCGTTTCGGGCACTGGCCAGCGATCTGCAGGTGACCGATGCCGCAATCCAGCAGACCATCAGCATCTATCTGCTGGGCTACGCCGCGATGTCGCTGCTGCACGGTGCGCTGTCGGATGCCTTCGGGCGCCGGCCGGTCATTCTGGCTGGTCTGGGAATTTTCCTGGTTTCTTCCGTCGGTTGCGCGCTGGCCGCCGACCTGCAGCAATTGCTGATATTCCGATTCATTCAAGGGCTTTGTGCCGGGGTCGGCCTCATTGTCGGCCGTGCGGTCATCCGCGATGTGTTTGACGGCGACCATGCCCAACGCATGATGAGCATGGTGTCGATGATCTTCTCGATCGCGCCGGCCATTGCGCCGATTATCGGCGGCTACATTCTGAGCTGGAGCCACTGGCAGGGCATTTTCTGGTTTATGGCCGGATTGAGCCTGTTCATGCTGGTGGTAGTGGCCTTATTCCTGCCGGAATCGCACCCACCCGCCAAGCGGGTCGCGTTCCATCCGGTGCCGCTGAGTGCGTCCTACCGTGAAATGATCCTGCATACCGGATTCCGACGTCTGGCGCTGGCCGGCACCTTTCTGTTCGGCAGCCTGTTCCTGTACATCGCGGCGGCGCCGGATTACGTGATGACTCACCTGCGTCTGGACGAAACCCAATTCGGTTGGTTTTTCGTGCCGACCATCACCGGCATGAGCATTGGCGCGTTCATCAGCGGCCGGCTGGCCGGCAAGGCCAGTGGTATGCGCATGGTGCAATGGGGCTTCGGCATCTGCGCGGCGTCGGCGGTTTTGAATCTGATCTATGCCAGCACCGCAATCCGGCTTGAACTGCCTTGGGCGGTACTGCCGATGAGCGGCCTGGCCTTCGGCATCGCGCTGGTGTTTCCGATCCTAACCATCGCGCTACTCGATCTGTACCCGCACATCCGCGGCACGGCGTCTTCGATGCAGGCCTTCATCAGTCTGATGTCGAATGCCTTGATACTGACGAACTGTGAGTCCGATAATCGGAACGCAGCAGTTCCTGAAAATGATGCAAGGCATTCTCGCGCAACGGGTTTAAACGCCCGGCCACATACGAGCCGCTGTCCAGGCCGTGCTGTACATCAACGCAAATCTGGATGTCTTCATCCTGCACCACGTCGGAGAATTCCAAGTCACGCTTGCGGCGCGCCTCATCCTTGGCCGAATCGGCGCTCACGGTGTAGAAGAAATCGAATTCCACCCGGCAACGGTTGTTTGGCAACGGCAACACGCGGTTGGTCTGCAGGCGGCCCGGCAGGATGTTGAGCATGGTGTTCGGGTACATGAAGTAATACAGCGCTTCGCCCGAGCCGTAAAGGTCATCGCCGCTTTCCAGCGGGCTGAACTGCATGGAGTACCAGCGTTTGGTTTCGGTCACGTAGCTGCGGTAATCCAGCAGCTTATTCAGCTCCGGATGCACGTGCGGCACATGGTAGCCTTCCAGATAATTGTCGACGTAGGTCTTCCAGTTGCAGTCGATGTCGTAACTCAGATGCTGGTGAAAGCGCAGATCATCAAGTGCATGGCTACTGACCGCCAGACGCTCGGCGATGCCGGCTACGTATTCCTCGAACGGCGGCGGGTTCTCCGAAGCGGCGAACACCAGGCCCGCGAACTCACGCACCTGCAATGCCGGCAAACGCACCGAGCTGACATCAAAGTCCGCGACGTCTTTCATTTCGGTGGCGGTGCGCAGGCTGCCATCCAGATTGTAGGTCCAGCCGTGATAGCGGCAACGGAGTTGCTTGGCGCCTTTGCCCGAGCACTGCGCCAAAGGGCCGGCACGGTGCCGACAGACGTTGTGGTAGCCGCGCAGGCCTTCAGCGGTGCGGATCACGATGACCGGAAGTTGGCCGAGTACCGAGACCACATAATCGCCTTCATCGGCAATCTGCGAGCTGTGGCAGACGTATTGCCAGTGCCGGTTGAACACGGCGGTCTGATCAATCGCGGCCGTGCCTTCGCCGGTGTAGAAACGCGCGGGCAGAGCCGTGGCAGTAGCCAAGGCTTGGGATTGCAGATCGGAGGATTCGCTCAACATGTCAGATGCTTATTCCGGAGCCTTCCAGCCACACTGCTGGCCTTGGTTCTGTTCTTTCAGCCAGCTTTGCAGCGGTGCGAAATATTCAAGCACGGCCGAGCCGTCCATTTCTTCCTTGCCGGTCAGTTCTTTCATGGTCTTCTGCCAGGGCTGGCTGGACCCCTTGCTCAGCATCGCCCAGTAGCGCTTGCCGGCTTCCGGGTTGTTGGCGAAGTTGCACTGGTAAAGCGGGCCTTTGTAGCCGGAGGCATCACAGAGGGCTTTGTAGAACTGGAACTGCAGAATGTGCGACAGGAAATAGCGGGTATACGGGGTGTTGCCCGGCACGTGGTATTTCGCGCCGGCATCGAAGAATTCTTCGCCGCGGGCGGTGGCCGGAGCCACGCCCTGGTATTTGGCTTTCAGGTCCCACCAGGCTTTGTTGTATTGATCCGGTTTGATCGAACCGTCGAACACGCCCCAGCGCCAGCGGTCGATCATCAGACCGAAGGGCATGAACGCGACCTTGGCCAGGGCCATGCGCATCTGGCCGTTGATTACGGCTTCCTGGCTGACGGCGGGTTTGTCGATCAGACCGATCGAGCTCATGTATTCCGGCGTCATCGACAGCACGATGGTGTCGCCGATGGCTTCATGGAAGCCGTCGTGAGCGCCGCCCTGGAACAGGATCGGCAGTTTGTTGTAAGCCAGATAGTAATAAACATGGCCGTACTCATGGTACAGCGTGGTCAGGTCTTCTTCGGTCGGGGTGATGCACATCTTGATGCGCACGTCGCCCTGCAGGTTCATGTCCCAGGCGCTGGCGTGGCAGACCACATCGCGGTCACGCGGCTTGATGAACTGCGCGTTGGACCAATGCGATTCGGGTAATTTCGGCATCCCTAATCCGGTATAGAAGCTTTCGGAAAGCCGTGCCATATCCTTGGCCTGCTGCAGGTTGGCTTCTTGCGAGATATCAGCGAATTTCAATGGGCTGAGTGTTGCAGCACCGCCGGCGGCGGCCAGTTTTTCGTTCAGCACCTTGTCATGCTGTTTCTGCAGCACGCTGTTGATGTCGAGGCTGCCGGCACCCTTGTAGGGTTCGAGAATCGGCCAGAGACTGCCCCAATCCTGCTGCCAGAGGTTGCCGGTCAGATGTGCCGGAATCATGCCGTTGATTTGGCCCTTGTCACCGTACTTGGTGACCAGTTTGTTCTTGGTGTAGCACTGCAGTTCCTTGTAAAGCGGTTCAACTTGGCCCCACAGGCGGTCGCTTTCCTTCTGGAAATCGGCCGGAGTCATATCGTAGCCCGAGCGCCAGAGTTCGCCGGTGTTGCCGAAGCCCAAATCCTTGGCGCCCTGGTTGGACAGTTCTGCGAAGCGTTGGTAATCCTTGCGCATCGGAATGGCGATGGTATGCCAGCCGTTCCAGGCATTCAGCTGTTGCTCGTAGGTGCTGGTGGGTTCCGCCAGAATCTTGGAAACGGCGCCGATATCGAGGCAGTCCGCCGGTTTCTTGCTGTCCGGACAGTACTTGCCGGAACCGTACATGCCTTCAAGTTTGGTGGCCAGACCGGTCATCTCAGCCAAAGCTTTCGGATCATTCGGCGGCGGCAGGGTGACGCCGATTTTCAGCAGGTGCAGGGCGCGTGCCGTTTCCGGCGTCATTTTGGCATCGGCCGGGAAGGTCTTGGCTTTGGCGATGTATTTGCTCAGCATGCCGAGGTAGCGTTCATTGGCCTTGGCCGAGATGCGTTCGGAATCGCTGTTGATGTAGGTCGAGGCCAGCCATTGCGAGGAGGTGATTTCCGGATAGGCTTCGGTCAGCTCGCGGTTGACGCGGGCGATGAATTCATCGGCGGTTTCATTGGCATAGGCGACTTCCGTGCTGCCGGCGTCGCCGGATTTCGGGCTGCAGGCGGACAGCCCGAGCAGGCTGGCAGAGATGGCAAGTGTGATGGCGAGGCGTTGGATGTTCACGGAAGCTCCGAAAGCGGGTTGGAATCCCTCCGATGATATCAGGCTTCGCTAATTGGCTGAAGCCTCGGTCGGGTCGGGCTGGGGCAGAATCCCCCGCTCGTGCAGGAAAGTACGGGCATCGTCGGCGTCCTGTTCAAACCAGGCGCGGGTTGAACCCAGCCGGAAACTGTAGCCCCAAGTATCCATGTCGGTGCAGGCCCGTGCGAAGCCGAAGCCGGTAATCCGGTCTGCCAAGGCCAGCTGCAGATAGCAGGTGGCGTCCTCCTCCAAAACAGAATCGCTGGCATCGGTATGCACGACCGCCCGTTTTTCCGGGGATAAAACAATCAGATGGCAGGCTTCATGCAGCAGGGAATGTACGGGAGTATCCGCTCGTGCATAGACACGGTTGCCGATCAGTCCGGCTTCGCATTCGCCCCAGTAGCTGCCGGGAATGGCTTCGCCATCAGCAATCATGACCAGCTCCAAATCAAACAAGCCCAGCACTTGCCGGGCCTGTTCAATGGGGATGTCGCGCAGGCGAACGACCGCTGCGTCCGCCTCGAAATCCACGGTTCAGCTCTTGTCGGGCAGGGCGATCTGGATGTCGAGGACTTCCTGGATGCCATCCTTGTCTTTTTCGAAGTTGACCTTCACCGCTTCGTCGTTGACCTGCACATATTTCTTGATGACTTCCAGCAGTTCGCTGCGCAGGCGCGGCATGTAATCCGGGGCGCTGGCATCCCTGCGGGACTGGGACACCAGAATCTGCAGACGGTTCTTGGCGGTGGACGCTGAGGTCGGTTTGCTGTCCAGCTTTTCCAGTTGTTCGATGATGTTGCGCAGTAGTCCCATGGCTCAACCTCCGAACATTTTCGAGAAGAAGCCCTTCTTCTCAACGCTGGTGAAGCGCATCGGGCGGTCTTCGCCGAGGATGCGGGCGACGGCATCGGTATAGGCCTGTCCGGCGTCGGAGTTTTCGTCCAGGATGACCGGGTTGCCGGAGTTGGACGATTGCAGCACTTCCGGCGATTCCGGAATCACGCCGACCACCTTCAGGCCGAGAATTTCCTCAACGTCGCCGATCGACAGCATCTCGCCTTTTTCGACACGGGCGGGATTGTAGCGGGTCAGCAACAGGTGTTCGGTAATGTGTTCGCCGGCTTCGGCTTTCTGGGTCTTGGAGGCCAGCAGGCCGAGAATGCGGTCCGAATCGCGCACCGAGGATACTTCCGGGTTGACCACGACCACTGCACGGTCGGCGTAGTACATGGCCAGATAGGCACCTTTTTCGATGCCGGCCGGCGAATCGCACAGGATGTAATCGAATCCTTCGGCGGCCAGATCCTTGAGCACCTTCTCGACGCCTTCGCGGGTCAGTGCGTCTTTGTCGCGGGTCTGCGAAGCAGCCAGGACATACAGATTGTCGAAGCGCTTGTCCTTGATCAGGGCCTGTTTCAGGCTGGCTTCGCCGTGCACCACGTTCACGAAGTCGTAAACCACGCGGCGTTCACAGCCCATGATCAGGTCGAGATTGCGCAGGCCGACGTCGAAATCGATGACCACCGTCTTTTTGCCGGCTTTGGCCAGTCCGCAGGCGATACTTGCACTGGAAGTGGTTTTGCCGACGCCGCCCTTGCCGGATGTGACTACGATAATCTCTGCCAAAATGCGCTCCTTGTCTGTCAATGTCGTTGAATCATATTAAGCCAGTTCTTCGATGCGTAGCTGGTCTTTGTCGAGCCAGATCTGCACCGCTTTGCCCAGCAGTTTTTTCGGAATTTCATCCAGAACCTTGTACGTGCCGGCGATGGCGACCAGCTCGGCATTGAATTCGCGGCAGAAAATCCGTGCCTGGGCATTGCCTGAGGCGCCGGCCAGCGCGCGCCCACGCAACGGACCATAAATGTGGATGGAGCCGTCGGCGATGGCTTCGGCGCCGGCGCCGACCATGGCGCACACGGTCAAATCGCAGCCGGCGGCGTATACCTGTTGGCCCGAGCGCAAAGGCTGGGTTTGCAACAGGCCTGGCTCCTGGTTAGGGACAGCTGCGGGTAAGCTTGTGGTTGGCGGGGGTTTGCTTTCGGAAGCCGGCGCCGTGCGTGCCGGCTCCGGGCCGTCCTCACGTTCGAATGAAGCCCGGAATTTGGCGAGAATCGGCAGACCGACCTGTTCGGCAAGTTTTTCCACAGCCGGTGCTCCGTAAGCGATAGCGACCGGCATGACACCGGCATTGCGCAGGGCATCGATCAACGCGTCCGTGGTTTCGACATCCGGACACGCGGGCAGGGCACTGAAATCAAGAATCACCGCCGCGTGCCGGAATAGCTTCGGGGCGCGCTCAACGCGCTCCTGCATTTCGTTTTTCAGGGCAGCGATATCCAGTGTGCGAATGCGCAGATTGGCGATGCCCACTTGGCCGAATTTCAATTCCCCGCATTGTTCGTAGCTGACCGTTGCGCCGCCCATTTCAGGTTCCCGTCGCCAGATGGCCGCTGGTTTGCGGTTTGACTCTGGCCTGAAGCCAGACCACAGGCGGCAGCTGCTCGCCATAAGTGGAGTTTACGAAGGGATAACTGCAGAGATCCTTATAGAGCATGGCGGCCCGCAGCGGCGAATCCGGCAGCTGATGCTGGCCGACTTCATGGAAGCCGAAGCTGCCGTGAAACAGAAGGGCAGGGTGGCTGCTGTCTTCGATGAACACCTCTGCGACCAGGGCCGGCGCCCGCACTTCCGCGAAACTCTGCACATCGGCATAGAACAGTCGGCCGATACCGGCGCTGCGTTGGCCTTTGGCGATCACGATGCGGTCGACGTAAACGAAGGCTTCGTAGTGGTCCTTGAACCAGCGGAAATTGCTGCTTTCGTAATCGGTGTCACGGGTCATGGCGATCAGGAAGCCGACCAGACAGTCATCGGACTCGGCGACACGGAAGTAGTCGGCGTGCTGCCAGAAGTAGTGGATCTGCCCTTGGTTCATCGGCAGAATGCCGCTGCCTGCGGCATTGTTCATGGCCAGAATGGCATCCAGTTCCTGTACTTGCACGTCGCGGATCGAAATCGACATCGAGACTACTCCAGAATCCAACCAGCCCGTCTTCGGCTTGATGCGGAATTATCGCATGGAGTGCCGGAACAGCGTTAGAGTTTTTGCAGGTATTGGCCAAAGCATGACTTTTGGCGGCTTGCAAGTGCTTGATTAGGGGGTATGATTCCCCGATGAATGCACGCATCAATCACCAGCAACTGCTGCGCTTCGCGGGACTGTTCACCTGGGGCATGGTCGGCATTCCCCTGCTGTACGCCGGCTGGCAAGGCTTTGACCAAAGCGGATTGAGCCAAGGCTCCGTTTCCGGCTGGATTTTCAGTTATCTTGCGTTCGGTGTTTTGTATCTGCTGGTCACCGGCCACCTCAATATCTACCGCCGCGGCTGGCGCGATAGCGTCAGCCTGTTCCTGCTCACCCTGATTGCCATTGCGGTAAGTTATTATTCTGAAACAGGTTTAGGCAGCATGCTGTTGGCCGTCATTGCCGGCATCCTGCCTTGGCTACTGCCGGTCCGCATCGGGTCCCTGTGGCTGGTCATCAGTCATCTACTGGTCATTCCGGTATTCATTTTCAGTTCCGCCGGGCTGACTTGGTGGGAAGCATTCCTGCAAAGCCTGCTCTATGCCGGATTCTCAACCTTCGTGTTCGTCACTGGCCATGTCGCCAAACAGCAGGCTGCAGCCCGTGAAGACCAGCGTCGACTGATTGCCGAGCTACGCGCCACGCGTAAGCTTTTGGCGGAAAACTCCCGGGTCGGTGAGCGCTTGCGGATTTCCAGGGAATTGCATGATCTGCTGGGCCATCATCTCACAGCTTTGAGTTTGAACCTGGAAGTGGCCGGACATCTGAGCGAGGGTAAGGCCCAAGAGCATGTCCGACAGAGCCATGCCTTGGCTAAATTGCTGCTCTCCGACGTGCGCGAGGCGGTTTCGGAGATGCGCGAGGGCTGCGCTATCGATATTTTGGCGGCCATCGAACCGCTGGTTCAGCCGATGCCGAATCTGGACATCCGTCTTCATGCCGATCCGGGTCTGACGCTGGAAGACTCCAGCGTGGCTCAGGTTATTCTGCGCTGTGTTCAGGAGTTGATCACCAACACCATCAAACATGCCCGTGCAGGAAAGCTCGAATTATCCTTACAAAAGCTGGATAATTTATTGATTTTGAAATCAGAAGATGATGGCGTCGGGGTTGCATCAGCCCGGTTCGGGAACGGATTGCAGGGCATGAAAGAGCGGGTCATGGCCCTCAACGGACAACTGTTGATTCAATCCGCGCCCGGTCAGGGATTCAGCGTCAGCATCACTTTGCCCTTGGGAGATTAGCGCATGATTCGAGTTTTTTTGGTGGATGACCAGACATTGGTCCGTCAGGGGGTCAAATCCCTGCTATCCCTGGCGGCGGACATCGATGTGGTTGCCGAGGCCAGTGATGGCCAGCAGGCCATTGATCTCATTCCTGAAATCAAACCGGATGTGGTGTTGATGGATATGCGCATGCCGGTCAAATCCGGTCTGGAAGCGGTGCAGGAGCTCTCGGCCGTGGGGCGCCTGCCGCCGACCATCATTCTGACCACCTTCGATGACGATGATCTGGTCTTGGCCGGAATCCGGGCCGGAGCCAAGGGCTATTTACTGAAAGACGTGAGTCTGGAGCAGTTGGTCGAAGCCATCCAGGTGGTCTCAAAAGGCGGGTCGCTGGTTCTGCCGGCGATGTCGCAACGGCTACTGTCCGGACTGGAGGGGATGAACACTCATTTCGTCAGTCTCGAGCGCCCGGATCCCTTGACCGAGCGTGAAACCGAAATCCTGCGGCTGATGGCCGGGGGTTTTTCCAACAAAGAAATCGCCAACTCCCTGCACGTGGCCGAAGGTACCATCAAGAACCACGTTTCCAACATTCTGTCCAAGCTCGGGGTGCGCGACCGGACCCGGGCCGTGTTGAAGGCTTTCGAACTCAAAATCGTCTAAACGGCACCCCTCCGGCCGGTGAAAAGGGCGGGTCGGACCAACCCAATCCGGACATTAAATGGTATCCTTTGAGACTGATTGCCCGAAAGGGCAGTTTGCCCCTTGGAGAGAGTTTTTAAATGAACCGAATTTACGAATTCCTGATTTCGTTGGCTGTGGTCATCGTGCTTTTCGCCGTGGTCGCCCTGTTTCTGCCGTCGAAGCGCACCGTCGAATACAAAATCGAAAGTAACCGTCCGATCAGTACCGTATACGATGTCCTCAACGGCTTCAACCGTTTTGACGAATGGAACATCCTGCGCTCGGACAGCATGCTGAAGTCCCAGGTCAGTGATCCGGCCAGCGGCGTCGGCGCGACCATGAGCTACAGCTCCTTGAACCGGTCCACCGGCAGCGGCACCTGGAAACTGATTGAAAGCGTTCCCCAGGAAAAGATTAAATTTGCCATTGACGACAGCTCGCAGGGCAGTGATAAATTCCTGACCATCACCCTCGACCGCACCGGTCCGTTGAACAAGAACGTTGAAATCAGTCAGGTCTATGAAGTCGATTATGGCTGGAACCTGTTTGGCCGTTTTGCGGGTATGTATGTCGAGCGCAACGTCGGCGACAAGATCAAAGCCGGTTCCAAGCGCCTGACCACCTTTCTGGCGACGATTCCGAAGCTTTCCTATGCCGATCGGGTGAGTCCGATCACGTTCACCGAGGTTCCTGCAACCAATGCGTTGGTGGCTACCGTCATTTCCAAGCGGGATAACAATGAAATCGCCATCGGTATCGTCAACAAGATGGCCTGGATTAACAAAATCATCGCCGCCAATGGCTTGCAGGCGAACGGCCCGATGCGCATCGTGACCAATGAGTTCACCTCGGATAGCTACAGTTTCGATGTCGTCCAGCCGGTCAGCAAAGATGGTGTTAGCACCGGTGAATGGGTCGTCAAGACCGAAGCCGAGGTCACGTTCGAACAGATCCCGGGCGGCCGTGCCGCGACCACCGATTACACGGGCTATGCGACGGGTCTGGAAAGCGAGCGTCAATCCGTGCGTGCCTGGGCCATGGTCAACGGGGCGTCGACCCGCGATCGTGCCTATGAGGAGTATCTGGTGCCGCCGCAGTTGATGATGACCGAAGACGCGAAGTTCAAGGTCTATTGGCCGCTCAAGTAAGCAATACCGGAAAAGCGGGCTTCGGCCCGCTTTTTGTTTGGGCGCACATTGTCAGTATCCCGCGCTTTTCTATACACTTGAACAAACCGGTTGGGTAGGGCGTGATGATCCAGGCAGAACGAATCAGTAAGCGTTTCGGTGCGATTGCCGCCGTTGAGGATCTCGGCTTCCAGGTCGAGCGCGGTGAAATCGTGGCTTTGCTCGGTCCGAACGGCGCAGGCAAGACAACCTGCATGCGCATGCTGTCCGGATTCCTCAGGCCGGATCGCGGAAGCGTCCGGCTCGGTGGCTACAATCCCTGGGAGGAACCGCTCGCCCTTCGCCGGAGTCTGGGCTACTTGCCCGAGCATGCGCCGGTCTACCGCGAGTCCAGTGTCATCGTCTACCTGCGCTTCATTGCCTCTGCACGTGGGCTGGGCAAGAGGGCCTACGACACCGTGGATGACATCTGCGAGCGGCTCACTTTGAATCCGATCGCGCATCAGACCGTGTCGACACTGTCCAAAGGCTCGATGCGCCGCGTCGCCTTGGCGGCGGCAATCATGCATCGTCCGCCGGTGCTGCTGCTCGACGAGCCGACCGACGGGCTGGATCCCATCCAGAAGCAGCAGGTCCGGCGCCTGATCCAGGATCTCGGAAAAACCAGTGCCATCCTGATGAGCACCCATCAGATCGACGATGTGTTGGCGCTGTGCTCGCGCACCATGATCATGGGTGGCGGCAGGAAACTGCTCGACAAGAGCACCGAAGAGCTCTTGCATCAATCGAAGTACCACAATGCCGTGTCGTTCGTCGCCCGTGAAAGCATCGCGGCGCGCGCCGCCCTGGAAGGGCTATCCGGTGTCAGCGGTTTCGAACAGAATGCTGCAGACGGGCGCCTGTATGTGTTCGTGCAGGGCAGCAAACCGCATAACCAGATCATTGCCGAGCGTTTGGCACAGAAGAGCGTGCCTTATCTCGATCTGCGTCTGGAAGTCGGACGACTCGATGAGGTATTTGCCAAGACCGTTGCCGAGGCCAGACCATGAGCGCCTTCCTGGCATTGTTCAGGCGTGAGCTTGCTGCTTATTTCCGCACACCACTGGCCTTGGTCTTCACCGTCATTTTCCTCATGCTGTCGAACAGTTTTGTGTTCTATCTCGGGGATCTGTATGAAACCGGACAGGCCAGCATGCAGGCCTATTTCCGCTTGCTGCCCTGGGTCTGCCTGCTGCTGGTGCCGGCATTGTCGATGCGCAGCTGGTCGGAGGAATTCCGTTCCGGCACCATCGAGCTGCTGGATGCCCTGCCGCTCCCGCCCTGGCAGCAGGTACTGGCCAAGTTCGTGGCGCTCTGGTGTGTCGCGGTCGGTGCCCTGTTGCTCTCCTTTCCGCTTTGGCTCAGTTTGGCCTGGTTGGGCGATCCCGATCATGGCACCATCATGCTCGGCTACATGGGTACCTGCCTGATGCTTGCAGCAATGCTGGCCATAGGGCTCTGTGTTTCCTCGTTCAGCGAAAATCAGCTCGTGGTCTATCTGCTGACGGCGATGATTCTGCTGCTCTACCTGCTGGCGGGCTACCCGCTTGCGCTCAATCCCGTGCGTGAAATATTCCCCCAGCATATCGTCGATCTGATCGGATCCATGAGCTTCCTGACGCATCTGAATGCGATTACCCGTGGTGTACTGGATCTGCGCGATGTGCTTTTCTTCGCGTTGACCGCGTTGTTCTGGCTCGCAGTCAATCTGCTTGTGCTGCGTGCACGAAAGGGCGGCGAATGAAGCTGCCTGCATCCGCGCGTCTGCCGCTATCGATTCTGGTTCTATCCTGCGTCTATTTCGTGCTGTGCCAGCTGGCGCTGGTCCTCATGCCGCCCGTACGTCTTGATCTGACCGAAAAACGGCTGTTCACACTATCGGAGGGCAGTATCCACGTCCTGCGTGATATCCGCTCTCCGGTGACATTGACGCTCTATTATTCCGAAAAAGAAGCGCGTCCTTACCCTCAATTCCGTCAATATGCCACGCGCGTGGTCGAGAAGGTCGAGGAGTACGCGGCGCAGTCCGATGGCAGGATCAAGCTCAGCATTCTCGATCCTGAGCCGTATTCAGTGATGGAGGACGCGGCCATTGCCGATGGCATTTTTGCCATTCCGCTCGAGGATGGGTCGGGACCGCTTTATTTCGGATTGACGGCGCTTTCCGATGGCCGGAAGAATACCATCGGATTCGTCAAACCCGAAGCCGAAGAGCATCTGGAATACGAGCTTTCCAAGCTCATCCGCTCGGTGCAGCGCATTGAAAAACCGAAAGTGGCCCTGATCACCGAATTGCCGGTTACCGGCAACGCCAATCCTGCTTTCGGACCGGTCACGCCGGCATGGGTGGCTTTCCGACAGCTTTCGGAGCGCTATGACTTGGTGACCTTGTCGCCGAGGGCTCTTAAAATCTCCGACGATATCGATGTAATCTGGGTCATGCATCCGCGCGGCTGGCCTGACGACAGCTACAGGCAGATCCAGGATTTCATCAATGCGGGTCGGCATGCCGTTATCCTGCTCGATCCGAACGCTGCCTGGCTTATGCAGCTCAACGAAAACCAGTTTCCGAAGCGGAATCCGGGTCTGATCAGCCTTCCCGGCGCGGCAATGAACCAGAGCGACGTGGTGACCACGGATCTCGACCGCATCGTCCTGTCCAGTGCAGGTGCCTTGACCATACGTGACAGCAGCATTCTGCAGATCGAACCCCTGTTGCAGAGTTCCGATGCCTCGCGACTGCTTGATGCAGTGGCCTACCGGAGCGCAGCCGATGACCCCGAAAAGCTGCTGAATAAGTTCGTGTCGAGTCAGGAGCCGTTCGTGCTCGCGGCGCGTTTTACGGGTAAATCCGAGGATTCCAAGTCCGGTGGCGGCCGTATCAATTTCATCGTCATCAGCGATACCGATTTCCTGAGTGATCGGCTTTGGGTTCTGGAAAGCAATCTATTCGGCGAGCCGGTATACAGTGCACAGGCCAGCAACGGAGATTTTTTCTTCAATGTCATCGACCAGCTCTCCGGATCCGACGATCTCATCTCGATCCGAAGCCGCGGCATGGTCGCTAGGCCCTTCGAAAAAGTCGATCAGCTCCGTCGCAACGCTGAGCAGCGTTACCGTGACAGCCAGATCGGACTGTTGGCCGAGCTGAGCGCGAATTGAATGAAGATGTCGAACATCTGGGGCAACGCATCAAACTGCTGAATATTTTCGGTCTGCCATTACTGCTTCTGATCATTGCCGGCATCATCGGAATCCGCAGAAAGATGTTCAGGGACTATGCCCGGGTCGGTGGACATGCCTCGCTATAAACGCGGCTTCGATGCGGCTGCCGCCCGTCGCGCGCTGCTCAGGGCGGATTCCGCGTTCAGACCCTGGGTGCAGAAAATAGGTCGCATCGATTACTCATCGGGCTGGGGCAAACCATTCGATGTCGCCGATGCCCTCGCGCGCGCAATCCTCTACCAGCAGCTCAGCGGCAAGGCGGCGGCCACTATCGTCGGACGGGTGGAGCAAGCCATGCCCGAACCATGCTTCCACCACCAAACCCTTGCACGGCTGAGTGATGCACAGCTGCGCGCATGCGGCGTTTCCGGAAACAAGACCCTGGCACTGCGCGATCTTGCGCGCCGTGACAAGGCGGGGGAAATTCCGGATTCGCGCAGTCTGCAGTATCTCGACAATGAAGCCATCATCGCGGCGCTGGTACCGACCCGCGGTATCGGCCGTTGGACGGTCGAAATGATGCTGATGTTCCGCCTTGGCCGGCCGGATGTGCTTCCGGCGGATGATCTGGGCGTGC
Organism: Lysobacteraceae bacterium; assembly: GCA_021299355.1. Classification (GTDB taxonomy): domain Bacteria; phylum Pseudomonadota; class Gammaproteobacteria; order Xanthomonadales; family Xanthomonadaceae; genus Arenimonas. The sequence goes on along the minus strand of JAJTGG010000021.1, from coordinate 1,691 downwards.
GTCAGGGCGCCATGCTCTTGGATGGCTTATCGGAAATGCCGCAGCCAAAAGCGCTCATGTTGCGCGGAGAGGCCTGGGCGCCGTACCGGACCTTGGCCAGCTTTTACCTGTGGCGGATTGCCGATTTCCGCAAAGAAGCCGTCAAACGCTCTCAGGATTGATCGCCGCCGATCCAGAACCAATGCCAAGGTTCATAGCTGATGCCGTGCGCATTGCCGCGCGGATAGCTCATCCGGAAACCGTAGGTGGCTGCATGCCCTTGCAACCAAGCGAATGCCACCGTGTCCTCGAAGCTTTCCATGGCGGCCGGTTCTCCCGGCGTACCGATATCGATGGCGCGCCCGCTGTGATGTTCACTGAACCCCGGGGCCGCATTCACGGCAAGAATGTCATGCAAGGCAATGCCGCGGGCGCTTTTGCGACGGAAAATCCCCATCTGGTAATGCACGCTCCGGTAGCCGGAAATGGCCTGCAGCCGGACGTCATCGGCCGCGGCAGCAGTCTGCATCCGGCCCCAGGCCTTGGCGGCATCGTACGCCAGCCATAAAGGACGCCGAAAACAATCACGGCCTGCGTATTCCAACTGGACCGGTTCGGCCACGGCCGACAGACCGGTCTGCCGGCCATAAATTTCGGCATCGATTCCGAGTTCATCAAGTAGGGGGTTCAGTCCGGAGAGGGGCAGAAAAGCAAAACCGCTGTCTGCAGACGCCAGCAATTCGGAGACGGCATCCAACCACTGCTGCGGGGCAGGGCTGCGGTTCATGAAATGTACCCGTGAGCCTTGCATGGTCGCGATGAAGTTTCCGCTGTCGCGCTCACGGATCAGCCAGTCGGCCCGGGCAAGTTGACGGGCGTGGGAATTGGCGCGGGCGCGGTACAGGCAGGCCGGCACCGCATCCAGCCTGTTGCCATTGATGAGACGGTATTCCGCGGGAATCAGCATTACAGGGCCTGCAGGGCGTCGAGGAATTCCCTCGGTCGCTCCAAGCTTAATAAAACCGGACCGTTTTGGGTAGGCAGATAGACGACTTTGCTGCGGTCGGTGATGTAAACGTGCGCTTTACGGCCATCGTAGAGTTTGAATAGGCCCGAACTCAGGCCGGGCATGGCCGCCCCCCACAGTTTCCATTTCGGCCGCAGCTCCTGCCGGGATTCCAGATTGACCAATGCTGCATTGGCGCGATCGATGGTACTGATTGCCCATTGCTTATCGATGAAGCTGACTTTAATCGACAGCCCATCCTTGCCCAGTTTGGCTTGCGGATTCCTGACGCCCATCGCGGCGGCAATCAGAATTGCCGGACCGATGCCGAGCAATAGACCCAGGAGCCAGAGCGGCATTTCGCTGAATTCATCAGGATTGCTCCACCAGATGAAAGCGATAATCAGGACCGGAAGCAGTGTCATTACGGCAAAGAACCATATGGCGGATGCGCCGATGGGTGAAAGGGTGAAACTCTTGCGGTTATCGTTCATTACGGTCGTCCTCGTCGATTCTTGCCGCCGGAAGGCGGTCGGCCTTGCGAAGTGCCTCGCGCAACACATACTCGATCTGCGCATTCAGCGAGCGCAGGTCGTCATCGGCCCAGTGCTGGACGGCTTCCAGCAACCGGGCGTTGATGCGTAGCGGAAAGGCTTTTTTTGCGGTCATCGCAGCGGAATCAGTAAATCGAACCGGTATTGACGAT
>JAJTGG010000020.1 GCA_021299355.1 Lysobacteraceae bacterium | reverse complement strand
GAACTTCAGTATCCTCGGCGCTAATACTTCATTGGATATGGAGCTGCAGGCACTGGAAACCAAAGGTCGCGGCGAAGTCATTTCCAATCCGCGCGTGATCACCTCCAACCAGAAAGCCGCGGTCATCCGCCAGGGCGATGAGGTCGGTTACGTGACCACTCAGGCCTCCGGCACCACCACCGTCCCGCAGGCGACCGTGGAATTCAAGGAAGTGCTGTTGGAGCTGAAAGTGACCCCGACCATCACCCAGGATGGCCGCGTGTTCCTCGACCTGGGCGTCAAGAAAGATGAAATCAAGGATTTCCTGTCGACCCCGACCGGCGACGTGCCGCAGATCCAGAAGCGTGAAGTCAGCACGGCGGTTCTAGTTGACGACGGCCAGACCGTGGTCATCGGCGGCGTCTACGAGTTCAAGAACCGCGATGACGTCAGTAAGGTTCCGTTCCTCGGCGATATCCCGTTCCTCGGCGCATTGTTCAAGAAATCCAGCAAGGACATGGAAAAGGCCGAGCTGCTTATTTTCGTGACCCCGCGCATCCTGAAGCCGGCACCGCGCGTCAACTGATCGGGCTTCTCTCCCGGCATACGGAAATGGCCGCGCAAGCGGCCATTTTCCATTTCGGCAAACCGGAAAAATCGGCTTTCAGGTAAAATAGCGTATCACCGCACCCGAGCCGCCCCATGAGCGCATCCCGTATCGAATTGGCCAATGCCGTCCGTTTTCTCGCCATCGACGCCGTGGAAGCGGCCAAGTCCGGACATCCGGGTATGCCGATGGGCATGGCCGATATCGCCGAGGTGCTCTGGAACGGTTACTACCGGCATAATCCGGTGAATCCGAAGTGGCCCAACCGCGACCGCTTCGTACTGTCCAACGGCCACGGCTCGATGCTGCATTACGCGCTGCTGCACTTGTCCGGATACGATCTGCCGATTGACGAGTTGAAGCGCTTTCGCCAGCTGCATTCGCGTACCGCCGGCCATCCGGAAGCGACCGAAACGCCCGGAGTGGAAACCACCACCGGCCCGCTCGGCCAGGGACTGGCCAATGCCGTTGGTTTCGCCTTGGCCGAGAAAGTGCTGGCGCAACGTTTCAACCGTCCTGGATTCGACATCATCGACCACACAACCTGGGTGTTCCTCGGGGACGGCTGTCTGATGGAAGGCGTGTCGCATGAAGCCGCTTCTTTGGCTGGCACCTGGGGTCTGGGCAAGCTGATCTGCTTCTGGGACGACAACCGCATCTCGATTGACGGCAACACCGATGGTTGGTTCACCGATGATACCCCCGCCCGTTTCGAAGCTTACGGCTGGCAGGTCATCCGCCATGTCAACGGCCACGATCCGGTTGAGATTGATCAGGCCATCCGTACCGCGCAGGCCGAAACCGGAAAGCCAACCCTAATCTGCTGTCGGACCGCGATCGGTTTCGGATCGCCGAACAAGCAGGGCAAGGAAAGCGCGCACGGTGCGCCGCTGGGCAAGGATGAAATCGCATTGACCCGAGCCGCGCTGAAATGGCCGCATGCGCCATTCGAAATTCCTGACGCTGTTTACGACGGTTGGCGTGCGCGGGATGCCGGCACCAAGCGCAATGCCGCATGGAACGATCTGTTCAGTGCTTATGCCGCCGCGCACCCGGAGGCGGCCGCCGAGCTGCAGCGCCGTTTGTCTGACGCGCTGCCGGAGGGCTTCGCTGAGCAGGCCGCCGCATACATCGCGAAACTGCAGGCTGAAGGTCCGGTGGTGGCTTCACGCAAGGCTTCGCAGATGGCGATTGAAACCTTCGCGCCCTTGCTGCCGGAACTGATCGGCGGCTCCGCCGATCTGGCGCATTCGAATCTGACGCTGTGGAAGGGCTCGAAGTCGGTAGCGGGCTCCGATGCCGATGCCAACTACGTTTACTACGGCGTGCGCGAATTCGGCATGAGCGCCATCGCCAACGGCTTGGCATTGCACGGCGGATTCCTGCCCTACGATGCCACCTTCCTGGTATTCTCCGACTATTCGCGCAATGCGCTGCGCATGTCGGCGCTGATTCCGGCCAATGTCATCCATGTGTTCACCCACGATTCCATCGGTCTCGGCGAAGATGGCCCGACCCATCAGCCGGTCGAGCACATGGCTTCGCTGCGATACATTCCCAACAATGATGTCTGGCGTCCATGCGATGCGGTCGAGTCAGCAACCGCCTGGGCGGAAGCGATCAAACGCCGTGGCGGGCCGAGCTGTCTGGTTTTCAGCCGGCAGAATCTGGCGCACCAGCCACGTAGTGCACAGCAGGTCGCCGATATCGCCCGCGGCGGCTATGTCCTGTTCGAAAGCCAACCCGGCGCCTGCGAGCTGATCCTGATCGGCACCGGCTCGGAAGTGGAGTTGGCCGTGCAGGCCGCGAAGCAGCTGGCTGAGAAAGGCGTGGCCGTGCGTGTGGTATCGATGCTGAGCACGACTGTGTTCGAGCGTCAGGACGCCGCTTACCGCGAATCGGTGCTTCCTGCCGCCTGCCGTCGACGCATTGCCGTGGAAGCCGGTACCCGAGACTTCTGGTACAAATACGTGGGTCTGGACGGCGCCGTCATTGGCATGGATTCCTTCGGTGCCTCGGCTCCGGCCGACCAGTTGTATGTGCACTTCGGCATTACCGTGGATGCGGTGGTTTCGGCTGTTGATAATCTGAAGTGATGCGCAGATTGCGTTCGTCTGCAACTAGCTGAGCAGCAGTTTCCCGGCCGCAATCGCCAACACCACGGCCAGACTTTTGCGCAGACGGTGCACCGGCCATCGCTGGATGCCCAGCTGCGTGCCCAGCACGGCGCCCAGGGCGACCGCCAGCAACCAGACCGGCAGGGCTTCCGGAAAGCTCTGATTGCTGCGTAATAGCCCGAGTATGGCCGCCAGCGAGTTAAGCCAGACGAAAGCCACCGACAGGCCGGACGCTTCGCGCGTATGTGCCCAGCCCATGGCCAGGATCAGCGGCGTCAGGAAAATCGCACCGCCGGTGCCGGTAATTCCTGACAGACAGCCGATCGCGCCGCCGGCGGCGAGTGCGGCAGGCCACGGCACCGGCTTCGAGTACAGGGTTTCGCCGCTTTGCGCCATGAGATGGCCGCTGCGCCAAGCGCCGATGGCGGCGGTGAGGAGTAGGGCGCCCAGCAGAAAGCTGTAGGTTTCCTGAGGAATTTTCCATTGCGCCGCCAGAAAGGCCATCGGAATCGAGGCCAGCACGAAGGGCAGCACTTTGCGCCAGGGCACCAGACCGGCCCGGTAGAAACGCCAAAGACCGATACCACCGACTAAAATATTCAGTGCCAGCGCGGTCGGGCGCATCTGCTCCGGGGCGAAGCCGAGAAGGGCCATGGCCGCCAGATAACCGCTGGCACCGGCATGCCCAACCGAGGAGTACAGCGCGGCCACCAGAAAAAACAGGCCGGCCAAGGCAATCATATCGAGATCCATGGAAAACCGCAGGTTCTAGCCAGAGTCCATGATAGAGCATCCCCCGTACGCGCTGCCCAGTGCCCGTGCAAACTTTGCTAAAATAGTGGTTTCACCGCCTACCGGGAGTCTGTAATGACCATCAAAGTCGCCATCAACGGCTATGGCCGCATCGGTCGCAATGTAATGCGTGCCCTCTATGAATCCGGCCGCACCAATGAAATCCAGGTGGTCGCCATCAACGATCTGGGCGATGCCGAAACCAACGCCCATCTGACCCAGTACGATACCGCGCACGGCAAGTTCCCAGGCACGGTCACCGCCGAAGGCGGCGATCTGATCGTCAACGGCGACCGCATCAAGGTCTATGCCGTGCGCAACCCCGCCGAAATTCCGTGGGGCGCTCATGACGTCGACGTTGTTCTGGAATGCACCGGTCTGTTCACTTCCAAAGCCAAGGCCTCGGCGCATCTGGCCGGCGGCGCCAAGAAGGTCATCATTTCCGCCCCGGGCGACAAAGACGTCGACGGCACCTTCGTGTTCGGCGTCAACCACCACCTGCTGAAGGCCGAGCATACCGTCATCTCCAACGCGTCCTGCACCACCAACTGCCTGGCGCCCTTGGCCATGGCGCTGCATGAGAAAATCGGCATCATGCACGGCCTGATGACCACCATCCATGCCTATACCAATGATCAGGTGTTGACCGATGTGTACCACAGCGACCTGCGCCGCGCCCGCAGCGCCACCATGAGCCAGATTCCGACCAAGACCGGTGCCGCCGCCGCAGTCGGCCTGGTGTTGCCGGAACTGAACGGCAAGCTGACCGGCTTCTCGATGCGCGTTCCGACCATCAATGTGTCGGTGGTCGATTTGTCATTCGTCGCCGTCCGCGAAACCACCAAGGAAGAAATCGATGCGGTACTGAAGGCCGCTTCCGAAGGTCCGCTCAAGGGCGTGCTGGGCTACAACAGCAAGCCGCTGGTGTCGATCGATTTCAACCACAATCCCAACAGCTCGGTCTACGACAGCACCCTGACTCAGGTCATGGGCGGCACGCTGGTCAAGGTCTGCTCCTGGTACGACAACGAATGGGGCTTCTCCAACCGCATGCTCGACATGACCGCGGCACTGATGAACGCCAAATAAGAGCAGTACATCAATGAATGAAAAAGCCCGCGAATGCGGGCTTTTTTAGGGTTCGAAGGTATATCCGAAGGCGTCGATTTCACGCGTCCAGTTGTTCTTAACGGCCAATGCCAGTCTGTCGTCATAGAAAGTGCGGTAATCCTTGTCGGCCATTTTATTCCTATGCGGAAGCGTCTGCGCCTTGATTCCGATCCGCTGGCAGAGGTACGCGATGTCGTCATTGAGGTTCTCGAAACGGCCGACGTAATCCAGCCCCATGACACCGTTGAGGTCTTCAATCATCCACCATTGCGCGCGCCTCGGTTTTTCCAGAAAACGAGCGGCGAAGTCGGCAAAGGTTTCGCCGGGCCGGCAATCCTCGTGCAAGGGTGTTCTCTGTACGTATTGATACCAGGACACCAGACGTTCCCAGGGATTGCGCACGAAAGCGAACTTGAATAGGCCGTCATACACCGGCGCGGGAATCACGGACTGTGCCTTGCGCAGATTGGCATGCTTGCGGAAATGGAATTTCCGCCAGTCACGCACCAGACCCAGATCAGAGGCCAGTTTATTCATGCGGCCATTTGCCGGATTCAGCGCATGCGGTTTCAGAATCTCGGCAAGGCTGGTGCCTGCGGTTTTCTGCACATGCACGAACAGGAAAGATTTGCTTTCGGATATCAGCATGGCCCCGCCTCAAACACCTGCGCCGGCCAGGGCGCGTTTGATACGGTCGTTCACCGCCAGCCAGTCCGGTCCGGACGGGGGCTGTTCGATCAGGATGCATGCGGCATCGCCGGAATCGAGTTCGCGCAGGGCGGCATACAGACCATGGGCATAAGCTTCGGGCTGTGCCGGCAGACTGAGTCCCCGCGTATCCGCCGGCAGCGCATCGAGCGCCAATAGCACGTAGCGCGGGTCGTCCGTGGCGGTTTCAATCAGATGCTCACGCTCCAGCATGCGCATCGGCGTGCGCGGCGCGTAGTGGGCGTCAAGGCTTCCCGAAACACGCGGACTGGCGGTGCCGATACCGCTTTGCAGGTCGGGTAGAAAAGGGAGAAGCTGCTCGCGACGAATGTGTCCCTCGCGCAGAATACGGGGCGGGTTTTGGCTGAGATCGAGGATGGTGCTTTCGATGCCGACCGTGCAGGGGCCGCCATCCAGTATCGGCGGTGCGGCATCGCCGAATTCATCACGCACATGCGCGGCGCTGGTCGGTGAGATGCGGCCGAACCGATTGGCTGAGGGTGCCGCCAGCCCACCACCGAAAGCCCGCAGCAGGGCAAGCGTCAGCGGATGGTCCGGACTGCGCACACCGACCGTATCCTGCCCGCCGGTCACCGTGTCCGTTACATCCGCACGTTTTTTCAGGATTAAGGTCAGCGGGCCGGGCCAGAAGGCGGCAGCCAGTTTGCGCGCGGCTTCGGGAATGGCCGTGGCCCAGTCATCGAGCTGGTCGGCGTCTGCGATATGCACGATCAGGGGGTGGTCCGCGGGTCGGCCTTTCAGGGCAAAGATTCGCGCAACGGCATCGAAATTGCGGGCATCGGCGGCCAGCCCATAAACGGTTTCGGTCGGAATCGCTAAGAGGCCGCCGCACTGGAGCAGATCGACGGCTTCGGCAATCGTTGGTGACGACGGGTTGTCTGGCATGCGGAGGACCCAGGGGTTCGGACTATTTTCGCATACATAGCGTGGCCCGACACCCTCATAGCAGCGGATTAAATCCCGGTCGAAAAGGGTGGCTTGGCTCATGTCCGAAATCCTAAACGCCTCCGCCGGAATTGGCTTTGATTCAAGTCAAAGGATTGGGAAATGTCCTGAAAAATGCGACAATAGCCTTTATTTTCAACAGGAAGCCAAGCCATGTCCGTGCTCCGGATGACCGACCTCGATTTGCGCGGCAAACGCGTGCTGATCCGTGAAGACCTCAACGTTCCGGTGAAAGAGGGTCGGATTACTTCCGAGCAGCGGATCAAGGCCGCATTGCCGACCCTGCGCTTGGCCTTGGAGAAAGGCGCGGCGGTAATGGTGACTTCGCATCTGGGCCGTCCGACCGAGGGTGTCTGGTCGGAAGCCGATTCATTGGCGCCGGTGGCGGCACGTCTGTCTGAACTGCTCGGCCTGCCGGTGCCGCTGAAGCGCGACTGGCTGGATGGCGTGGCTGTCCAGCCGGGACAATTGGTGTTGTTGGAAAACTGCCGGATGAATGTCGGTGAGGGTGCCGATGATGCGGTCTTGTCCCAGAAGATGGCCGATCTGTGCGATGTGTATGTCATGGATGCCTTTGGCACCGCGCACCGCGCACAGGCCAGTACGCATGGCGCCATCCGTGCCGCGAAAATCGCCTGCGGTGGCCCACTACTGATGGCGGAGCTGGATGCCCTGGCAAAAGCCCTGCAGGCGCCGCAGCGGCCCTTGCTGGCCATCGTCGCCGGCTCCAAGGTCTCGACCAAGTTGGCCCTGCTGGCGAATCTGGTCGGCAAGGTCGATCAACTCATCGTCGGTGGCGGCATCGCCAATACCTTCATGGCCGCGGTCGGTCTGCCGGTTGGTAAATCCCTTTACGAACCGGATTTGCTGGATACGGCCAAGGCCATTCTGGCCGACGCCAAGTCCCGCGGTGCCGATATCCCGATTCCCTCCGATGTGGTCGTGGCCAAAACTTTCGTGGCCGATGCCGAAGCCGCAGTGAAAACCGTTGCCGATGTGGCGGCGGATGATCTGATTCTGGACATCGGACCGGACACGGCGGCACGTTATGCGGCCCTGATCGAGCAGGCCGGTACGGTCATCTGGAATGGCCCGGTCGGCGTGTTTGAATTCGACGCCTTCGCCAAAGGCACCGAAACCCTGGCGCTGGCCATCGCACGCTCCAAGGCTTTCTCGATCGCCGGCGGCGGTGATACGCTGGCAGCCGTCGATAAGTTCGGCATCGAGGCCGATGTCGGTTACATCTCGACCGGCGGTGGCGCCTTTCTGGAGTTCTGCGAAGGCAAACCGCTTCCGGCAGTCACGGCATTGCTCGAACGCGGCGCATGAGCGCTCGTCCCCTCGCGCGGCGCAAACGTATGCAGATGCCTTCCCGAAGCGTGCCGGGTCAAACTGTGTCAAGCTTGAACGGCTTTCCTCAAGCCCTGCCACCGCGCCGCCACTGAATCCGCATCGCCACCCCGAAACGAGAACCAAGCCCGATGACCGCCACCAATTTCCGCCGCACCAAAATCCTCGCTACGCTCGGCCCGGCGACCGATCAGCCCGGCGTTCTGGCGCAGATCATCGAAGCCGGCGTCAACGTGGTGCGCATGAACTTCTCGCATGGTACCGCCGAGCAGCATGCCGAGCGGGTGACACGCGTGCGCGAGATTGCCGCCAGTCTCGGGCGTGAAGTCGGCATTCTGGCTGATCTGCAGGGTCCCAAGATCCGTATTGAAAAATTCGCCAACGACAAGGTCCATCTGGTCAACGGCAGCGAATTCCGGCTGGTCTGCCGCGCGGATGCGCCGCTGGGCGACGAAACCCAGGTCGGTGTCAGTTACCTCGGTCTGGTCAAGGATGTCATGCCCGGCGACACCCTGCTGCTCGACGACGGACTGGTCGCGCTGATGGTGAAGACCCTCGAGGGCGACACCATCGTCACCGAAGTGTTGGCCGGTGGCGCGCTGTCCAACCGCAAAGGCTTGAACCGTCTCGGCGGCGGACTTTCGCTCGATGCCCTGTCCGAACAGGACAAGGAACACATCGCCATCGCCGCCAAACTTGATGTCGATTTCCTTGCGGTATCGTTCTGTCGCAGCGCGGCCGATATCGAATTGGCCCGCTCGATTGCGCTGAGTCACGGATCCTATGCCCACATCGTGGCCAAAATCGAACGTGCCGAAGCCATCGAACGCTTGGTGGAAATCACCCAGGCCAGCGATGTGGTGATGGTCGCCCGCGGCGATTTGGGCGTGGAGATCGGTGATGCCGAGCTGCCCGGCCTGCAGAAGCTGATCATCAAGACTGCGCTGGAATGCAACAAGGTGGTGATCACCGCGACCCAGATGCTGCAGTCGATGGTTGATAATCCGATACCGACTCGCGCCGAAGTGCTGGACGTCGCCAATTCAGTCATCGACGGCACTGATGCCGTCATGTTGTCCGCCGAGACCGCATCCGGTGCCTACCCGGTCAAGGCCGTGGAAGCGATGAACCGGATCTGCCTCGGCGCCGAGCGCCAGTTCAAGCACGACACCGACTTCGAAGCGGCGCCGCGCGATCTCGAGCGCGTCGACCAGGCCATTGCGATGTCGGCCATGTTCATCGCCGAGCATATCCAGTTGCGCGGCATCATCGCTCTGACCGAATCCGGCGGCACTGCCCGCTATCTGTCGCGTTTCCGTGCCAATGTGCCGCTGTTCGGACTGTCGCGTTTCGGCTACGCCCGCCGGCGCATGGCCTTGATGCGCGATGTGGCGCCGGTCAATTTCGATTCCGAAGGCCAGTCCATGCGGGTCGCTGCCCGCAAGGCCATCAAGCAGCTGTTTGATCAGGGCTATTTGGCTGCTGGCGATCGTGTGCTGATTACCAGCGGCGACCACATGGAGCAGCACGGTGCCACCAACACCCTGCGCCTTCTGGCGGTGGGCGAGGGCGGCAGAACCGAGGGCCTGGGGGATTTGTAAATTTCAATTTATATCCAATATTTAAAAACGCCCTACGGCGAGCTGGTTCTGGGTTCCTTTGACGATAAACTTTGTCTGTGCGATTGGCGTTACCGGAAAATGCGCAGCACAGTAGATGGACGAATTGCGCGTGGCTTAAACGCCGAGTTCATTGAGGGCGAGACGGCTGTACTTTCTGAAACCAAGCGGCAGTTGGACGAATATTTCCGAGCGGAAAGAAAACGCTTCGAGCTGCCTTTGTTGCTGGTCGGTAGCGATTTCCAGAAACGCGTTTGGAATGCATTACTGGGCGTAGCGTATGGTGAAACCAGCAGTTACCTCGGTCTTGCCGAGAAGGTGGGCAACAAGAGCGCGGTCAGGGCGGTGGCCAGTGCCAATGGTGCGAATGCCATTTCAATAATCGTTCCCTGTCATCGAATTATTGGCAGCAAGGGTGAGCTAGTGGGCTACGCGGGCGGCTTGAGAGCCAAAGAAAGACTGCTGGCTTTGGAATGTGGCTTGTTTGCCTTGGTCTAGCCGTTGGGCAGTCTGTGGTCATAGGTTATAATATGGTCACCCCAACCACCCCCGGATCGCCCTCATGAGCATCGACCAACTCCCCGAAATCGCCGAAGCCATGGTTGCCCGCGGCAAAGGCATCATCGCCATCGACGAATCCAACGCCACCATCAAGAAGCGTTTCGATAGCGTAGGTGTGGAAAATACCGAAGAAAACCGCCGCGCCTACCGTGAAATGCTGCTGACCACGCCCGGGCTGGCCGAGCATATTTCCGGCGCGATTCTGTACGATGAAACCCTGCGTCAGAAAACTAAGGACGGCGTGCCATTCACCAAGGTCATGATGGACAACGGCATCCTGCCGGGCATCAAGGTCGACAAAGGCACCACGCCGCTGGCCGGTTTCCCCGGTGAGGTGGTCACCGACGGTCTCGACGGTCTGCGCGAGCGTCTGAATGAGTATGCCGGTCTCGGCGCCAAATTCGCCAAATGGCGTGCGGTCATCAACATCAACATCGAAGACGGCATGCCGTCCGATACCTGCATCGAGGCCAATGCCCACGCGCTGGCCCGCTACGCCGCCCTCTGCCAGGAAGCCGGTATCGTGCCGATGGTCGAACCGGAAGTGATCATGGACGGCGAGCATGACATCGACGATTGCTTCGTGGTCACTGAAAAGGTGCTTCGCGCGCTGTTCAATGCCCTATACCAGCACAATGTGATGCTGGAAGGCACCATCCTGAAAGCCAGCATGGTCATTCCGGGCAAGGATTGTCCGGATCAGGCCACGGCTGAAGTCGTTGCCGACTACACCGTGCAGTGCCTGAAGTCCGCAGTTCCTGCGGCATTGCCGGGCATCGTGTTCCTGTCCGGCGGTCAATCCGACGAAGATGCCACCGCGCATCTGAACGAAATGAACAAGATGGAAAACCTGCCGTGGCCGCTGAGCTTCAGCTACGGCCGCGCCATGCAGTCGGCTGCCCTGAAGATATGGGGCCAAGACATCGTCAACAATGTCGCCAAGGCCCAGGAAACCGTGCATGCCCGCGCCCGCGACAACGGTCTGGCCGCCATGGGCGAGTGGAAGTAAGGCATAACGTGTAATTCCCCCGGAAACGCCGGCTCGCCGGCGTTTTCTTTACATGCCATTAACGGTGGCGGCGGCTAAGCCGTTTATAATCTCAGGCAAGATCCTGAAGGAATTCCCCATGCGTGTTTCTCTGATGGCAGCGGTACTGCTGGCGACGGCCTGCAGCAGCGGTGAAAACCGCCCGGGAAAAGAAGGCGGCCCGCCGGCTACGGTGACCGTGGTCACTGTCGTTCCGCAGTCCTGGAGTGACCGCATCCAGGCCATCGGCACGGCCAAGGCCCGTGATTCGGTGGTCATTGCCGCCAAACAGTCCGAGCGCATCGCGGCCGTCCGTTTTGAAAGCGGCCAGCGGGTCTCCAAAGGACAGGTGCTGGTCGAACTGGATGCCGGGACGGTCAAAGCCGAACTGGCCGAAGCCCAAGCCAATCTGAACGATCTCAGCGCGCAGGTCGCGCGTCTGCAGAATCTGCAGAGCCGGCAACTGGTCGCCAAGAGCCAGCTCGATACCGTGATTGCTGCCCGCAACGCGGCAAAGGCGCGGATGCAGGCGGCACAGGAGCGTCTGAATGATCGCATCATCCGCGCGCCGTTCAGCGGTGTTCTGGGTCTGCGCCAAGTCAGCCAGGGCCAATACGTCGCCGCCGGTGCGGTGATGGTCAATCTGGATGACCTCGATCACCTGTGGGTGGATTTCCCGGTTCCGGAAAGCCTGCTGCCGCAGCTGAAAACCGGGATGGTTCTGGAACTGCAGGCTGATGCTGCTCCCGGACAGGTGCTGCCGGCCCGTGTCGCGGGCATCGACTCCCGCGTGGATGTCGCGACCCGCGCCATCATGGTCCGCGGCGCCATCGATAATGCCGCCGGTCTGGTCCGCCCGGGCATGCTGATGCGGGTTACCCTGCAGCAGGAGGCCGTGCAGGCTTTGGTGATTCCCGAGTTGGCCGTGCAGCAGATCGGCAACCGCACCTTCGTATACTTGGCAGGCGCCGATGGCACTGCCCAAAGCCGTGATGTCCGCATCGGCAGCCGTCATGACGGCAAGGTCGAGGTGCTTGAAGGTCTGAAGTCCGGCGAGAAGGTGGTGCTCGAGGGCACCTCGAAACTGCGCGACGGCCAGAAGCTGAAAGTGGTTCCGGCCGTACCATGATCCTCTCCGATATTTCGATCAAACGCCCGGTATTCGCCGCCGTCATCAGCCTGATGCTGGTAACCGTCGGTCTCATTGCTTTCACCCGTCTGCCCCTGCGCGAATTGCCGAATATCGATCCGCCGGTGGTTTCCATCGATGTCGCTTACCCCGGAGCCGCGGCTGGTGTCGTGGAGACGCGCGTAACGCAAGTGCTTGAGGATGCGGTCGCTGGCATCGAAGGCGTCGATCTGGTCACCAGTTCGTCCCGCAACGGCCGTGCTTCGGTCAATCTCGAATTCACCCTCGAACGCGACATCGAGTCCGCCGCCAACGATGTGCGCGACGCCGTGAGCCGTGTGGCCGACCGACTTCCCGAGGAGGCGAATGCTCCGGAAATCGCCAAGGTGGAAGCCGATGCCGATGTCATCATCTGGATCCGTGTCGTGCAAAAGGGAGCCGATGCGCTGGCCTTGACCGACTATGCCGACCGCTATCTTGCGGACCGTTTTTCCAGCATTCCCGGCGTGGCCCAGGTCCGGCTTTCCGGTGGCCAGCGTTATGCGATGCGGGTCTGGCTGAACGATGACGCCTTGGCAGCCCGGGGCCTCACTGTGTCGGATGTCGAAAGCGCATTGCGCCGTGAAAATCTCGAATTGCCGGCCGGCCGGCTGGAGTCGCAGGACCGCGATTTCCTGCTGCGCGTCAACCGCAGCTTCGATTCACCGGCCGCCTTTGAGAAGCTGGTGCTGAAGACCATGTCCGATGGCCAGAGCATCGTCCTGTCCGATGTCGCGCGCGTTGCCCGCGAGTCGGCCGACCGCCGTGCATGGTTCCGCGGCAATGGCGAGCCGCAGCTAGCGTTGGGCATCATCAAAACATCCACCGCCAATGCCTTGCAGGTTTCGCGGGATGTCCGCGCCGAAATCGACCGGATCAATCCGGGGCTTCCGGAAGGCATGACCATGGGCATCAATTTCGATACCACCGTGTTCATCGATGCCGCGGTCAAGAAGGTCTATAGCACCCTGTTTGAAGCCATTGTCTTGGTGCTGCTGGTGATCTGGCTGTTCCTTGGAAGCGTGCGGGCAGCACTGATTCCGGCGGTGACGGTTCCGGTTTGCCTGATGGCGGCCTTCATCGCACTTTGGTTATTCGGCTATTCCATCAATCTGCTGACCTTGTTGGCATTGGTATTGTGCATCGGCCTGGTGGTCGATGACGCCATCGTGGTTCTTGAAAACGCACAGCGCCGCATCGATGCCGGCGAGCCGCCGATGTTGGGTGCATTCCGCGGCACCCGTCAGGTCGCGTTTGCCGTGATTGCCACCACCGCCGTGCTGGTCGCGGTATTCCTGCCGATGGCGTTCATCGAAGGAAACAACGGCCGCCTTTTCCGCGAATTGGCGGTGACTATGGCCAGCGCCATCGCCATTTCGGCCGTCGTCGCCTTGACCCTGACCCCGATGATGTGTTCTTTGATCCTGAAACCCCACAAGGCCGGCGCTACCGGTTTCGAGGCGCGGATCAACGGATTTCTCGAGCGCGTCAGCCGGAATTACGCCGACAGACTGCAGGTGCTTTTGCCGAAACGAAGGACCATCGGCATCGCCATGCTCACCATTCTCGGTGCCAGTGCCGTTCTCTACATACTGGTACCGAAGGAATTGGCTCCGGCTGAGGACCGCGGCGTCTTTTTCGTTGCGGTGAATGGCCCCGAAGGCGCCGGTTTCGATTACACGGTCAAGCAGATGGAACAGGTGCAGGCCGAACTGATGGCATTGCGGTCGAAATCCGAGGCCATCGACCGCATCAATGCGGTGGTTCCCGGTGGATTCGGTGCCAGTGAGGAAATGCACACGGGGCGTGCCACCGTGCTGCTCAAACCCTGGAAAGACCGGGATATGGACACCTCGGCCATTGTCGAAGAATCCCGGAAGCTGCTGTCGAAAATTCCCGGCGTGCAGGCGCGGCCCCAGCAGCCGACCGGACTGGTCCGTGGCGGCGGCCAGCCGGTCCAGATGGTTCTGCAGGGTTCGGACTATAACGAGTTGGTGCAATGGCGCGACCGCCTGCTTAAACGCATGGAGGAGAATCCGGATCTGACCGGACCGGATTCCGACTACAAGGAAACGCGGCCCCAATTGCGGCTTGAGATCAACCGTGAGCGGGCGGCGGCCTTGGGGATTTCGAATCAGGCCATCGGCAGCACGCTGGAAAGCATGCTCGGTTCTCGCCGTGTCGGTACTTATGTCGAGGGGGGCGAAGAATACGATGTGATCGTCCAGGCCGAAGCCGAACAGCGGCGCTCGCCTTCGGATCTTCTGGCCATGCATGTGCGTACCGGCAGCGGACAACTGGTGCCCTTGGCTTCGGTCATTGATGTCCGTGAACTGGCCGAGCCCGGCAGTTTCAATCGATTCAACCGTCTGCGCGCCATTACCGTCTCGGCCGGCCTGAAGCCCGAAGCGAATCTGGGTGAAGCGCTCAATTGGCTGCAGAATACGGCAAAAGAAGAACTTCCCGGCACGGTGCAGATCGACTTCAAAGGACAGTCGCGCGAATATCTCAAATCCGGTCAAGCCGTGCTGTTCACCTTCGCGCTGGCCTTGCTGGTCGTTTACCTGGTGCTGGCGGCGCAGTTCGAAAGCCTGATCCATCCCTTGGTCATTCTGCTGACGGTTCCCATGGCGGTTTTCGGTGCCTTGCTCGGACTGTGGGTGATGGGTGGCAGTCTCAATCTGTTCAGTCAGGTCGGCATCATCATGCTGATTGGCCTCGCGGCCAAGAACGGCATCCTGATCGTCGAATTCGCTAACCAGCGCCGCGATGCCGGTTTGGGTGTCGATGCGGCCATCATCGAGGCGGCTTCGGTTCGCCTGCGTCCGATTCTGATGACCTCGATCGCTACGGCGGCCGGCGCCTTGCCGCTGATGCTGGGCAGTGGCCCGGGATCCGGATCGCGCCAGGCCATCGGTATCGTCGTGGTGTTCGGTGTCCTGTGCGCCACGGTGCTGACGCTGTTCATCGTGCCGGTCATGTACCGTTGGCTGGCGCCTTATACGCAGTCGCCGGAGCAACGTGCCCGTGATTTAAGCCGGCAGGAAGCCGCAATGCCGGATACCGAAAGCGTTTTGCATTGAGCATCGCGATTCATGGCGAACAGGGATAATTCATGACCGACCCGAAAGACAAACACCCGCTTTACCGCGGTCCCGGGCAGTCCCGTGATGGCGACCGCGCCCCGCGCCCGCCGCGCCGCGATGACCGTCAAGGTCCGCGCATGCCGAATCGTGCCGATCGCGACGCACTGCGCACGTCACGCGGTGACGAGCCGGACCGGCAGGAACAGATGCGGCCGGTCAAACCGAAGGAGTTCCGCATTTACGGGTTGAATGCCTGTATCGCGGCTTTCAAAAAGCGGCCGGAGAGCGTCCGCAAGCTATGGTTGCTGGAGTCACGCATTCCCAAGCTGCAGGAACTCCTGGCGTTCTGTGTCAAGAACCGCATCGGTTACAACGTGGTGGAAAACGAAGATCTCGAAAAACTCACCGGCAGTGCCCATCACGAAGGGGTCTGTCTGGCGCTTCTGCCGCAGCCGGAATTGAATCTTTCCCAGTGGCTGATGAACGCGCCAGCCGGTGGTTGTCTGCTGCTTTGGTTGGACGGTGTCGGCAATCCGCACAATCTGGGCGCCATCATGCGCTCGGCCGCGCATTTCGGTGTCCAGGCCATACTGTTGCCCAAAACATCTGCACTGAGCCACTCCGGTGCCGCCGCGCGCGTGGCCGAAGGCGGTGCTGAGCATGTCCCGCTCATCCGGCTCGGACGGACCGATAACGCGATTGCCCAACTGGCCTCGGCCGGGTTCACGCTGGTCAGCACCGTAGTACGGGGCGGCAACGATGTGTTCCGGTCGGCATTGCCCGCGCGCTGCGTTATGGTGATGGGTGCCGAGCAGACCGGGGTTGATTCCGAGCTGATTGCCGCGAGCCGTTTGCGCGTGGAAGTGCCGGGTACCGGGCAGGTCGAAAGCCTCAATGTCTCGGCCGCGGCCGCGGTACTGCTGGCGGAATGGCGCCGTCAGAACGGCACCAGCTGATTCAGTTTCCCGCTTTCGGCGGCTCCGGGCGGACGTCCATCTTGGTTTCCGCAGCCAGATAGGCCAAAACGGCGTAGGCCGCGACCTGCTGATCCAGATCCTGCGCATTGATCTTGTCGAGCGTGTCGTTGGCGGTGTGGTGGTAGTCGAAATAATCACTGCCGTCCTGTTGCAGCTCTACCCAGGGCAGACCGTACGGAACACTCGGGCTGATGTCCGGCCCGGGTCCGCCGCCTTCCGCCGGGCTGATTCCCAAGGGTTGCAGGACCTTGGCGATTTCCGCAATCAAGGGCCGTGACTCCGCGCTGACGCCGGCATGCAGGGCGTATATGCGGCCTGCGCCGAAATCGCTTTCCGCGCCAAGCTGGTGTTTATCCATCACGCCTTTCATCGCTTCCGCGTAGGCTTTGCCGCCGAGCAGCCCTTGCTCCTCGTTGGCAAAGGCAATCACGCGGATGGTTCGCTTCGGGGCCTGCTTGAGGTCGCCGATGACTGCACCCGCGGCCATGGTGATGGCGATACCGGCACCGTCATCGATGGCGCCCGTGCCCAGGTCCCAGGAGTCCAGATGGCCGCCGATGACGACCACTTCGTCCGGTTTGCTGCGCCCAGTGATTTCGCCGATGACGTTGTATTCGGTTTTGTTGCCGGTGAATCCCGCCTGGATATTCATTTCCACGGTCACCGGTTTTCCGCGCCGGAGCATATTCGCCAGAAGGTCGGCATCCGGAACCGACAGTGCCGCTGCCGGAATCCGGGCCACGCCGTCCTCGTATTTCATCATTCCGGTATGCGGCAGGCGGTCGGAGTCAGTGCCGACCGAGCGGATCAGCAGAGCGACGGCACCCTTGCGAGCGGCTTCCGAGGCGCCGGTACGACGGACATTGCTGACCGGGCCGTAACCGCTGCCGTCCTTGGCGCGCTTCATTTTCAGATTCACGAACGCGATTTTCCCGGACAGTGTGCCGTCAGGAACAGCCTTAAGGGCATCGAGATCGGCGAATTCGACCACGTCCGCGCGCAGATCGCCGGGCGTGCTTTCGCTGCCGCCAAGTGCGGTCAACATCAGACGCTGCGGGTAGGGACTGATGACACTTGCCGATTCCGAGCGGCGTTGCCACACGGGAAAGGTGACCGGCTGCAACCAAACCTTGTCGTATCCCAGCGCCTTGAATTTCGCCTGCGCCCAGACGGTGGCGCGGTCATAGGCTTCGCTACCCCCCATGCGCGGGCCGATTTCGGTGGTCAGGGATTCGACGATGGTATAGGCCTGCGAGCCGCGCATTGCGGAATCGCGCAGGTCCTCGGCGGTCCGGATTGCTTTGCCGTCCAGTCCGGACTCCGCGGAAGCGCCGAGTGCGGCGAATGTGAGCAGTGCCGCCGTCAGGTATGGGCGCATGTCAGGCTCCTTGCTTTTTAAGGGCATCGCGGATTTCAGTCAGCAGTTTGACCTCCTCGCTGGGTTCGACCGGCACCGGTGCTTCCGGCTGCTGCTGGCGACGGATGCGGTTGATGGCCTTGATCGCAATAAAAATCACGAACGCGATGATGGTGAAGTCGACGATGGTCTGGATGAATGCGCCGTAATTGAGCAGAATGACCGGCATGGTTTCCTTGCCGTCTGCACCAATGGTAGCCGGCCGCAGCACGGCGGAAAGGCTTTTGAAATCAGCGCTACTGATGAGAACAGAAACCGAAGGCATGATCAGGTCATTGACCAGAGAGGTCACGATTTTCCCGAAGGCTCCACCGATGACCACACCGACCGCCAGGTCGATGACATTGCCGCGCAGGGCGAATTCCTTGAATTCCGAAATGATACTCATGATGCTTACTCCCTTTGATGATTAGATGATAGTGCCTTGCAATTCCGTTACGCCCTGCAGGACGGCATGGAAACGGTCGCCTTTCTGCAGGGCTGCCACGCCGGAGGGGGTGCCCATGAACACCAGGTCGCCGGGTCGCAGGATGTAGAGTTCGGAAAGGGCCAGCAGGACGTCGGTGACCGAAAAAATCATGTCGCCCAGACGGGCCGTCTGTCGAAGCGTGCCGTTGACATGAAGGCTCAGCACCGTATCCGCATCGATTAAGGCCCGGGCCGCCGGAATGAGATCGCTGATCGGTGCCGATGCATCGAAGCCTTTGGCGGTATCCCAGGGCAGGCGCTTTTCCTTGGCGGCGGCCTGCAGGTCGCGGCGCGTCAGATCCAGACCGACCGCATAGCCGTAGACCGCCTGCATGGCGTTCTCGGCGGTCCAGTGTTCCGGCAGCGAAGATCCAAGCGCAAGCACGAGCTCAACCTCATGGTGGAGGTCTTGTGTGCAGCCGGGGTAGGGGATGGCGTTGTTTTGAATGACGGCATCGGCCGGCTTCATGAAAAAAACCGGGCTGCCCTTGGAAGGCTCCGCGCCCATTTCACGGGCGTGCTCGGCGAAGTTGCGGCCAACGCAGTAGATGCGGTGCACCGGATAGCGTTTGCTGCTGCCGGCAATGCCGATGCTGGCCTGATCCGGCGGCGGGAATGCATAGTCCGTCATGAGGGCTTCCTGAAAAGTCCAGTCTAACGGGATTAAGCGGATTTTTATAGATTAGCGCGAGAGACTGACCGGTGATTTTTCGACCACGGTGTATTCGGCATCGAGGACATCAGCCCCCGATTGGGCGGCGGCAGTCTTTTTTCCCATGCGCTTCAGCAGGAAACTGGCAATCAGCATGAACACGCCGACAAAAATGGCAAATACGCAGACGCCGAACAGGAAGAACAGGCCAAGCACGGAGAATACGGCCTTCAATACCGGATTACGGGGTTTATTGGGGCGGACCAGCAGAAGACGGTGGAAAATATTGCGCATGGGTATGCTATAAAACTCAGGGAATCGACAGTATGCCGAGGCAGGAATTGAAAAGTGTAAATTGTTCGTTAATAGCAGTGCCGGTTCTCGAAAATGAGACACCGGTGACGGTAAACCCCTTGATTCACGGGGAAATGACACCTTTAATCGTAATCCGTTGCGGCGATGCCATTCAGGTATATGCCAACTGCTGTCCGCACCAAGGGCGGCGTCTGGATTACGCCCCGGGCCGGTTCCTGACCAAGGATGCGACCCTGGTCTGTGCCGCGCATGGTGCGGTATTCGGCATGGCCGATGGTCTTTGCCAGCAAGGGCCATGCCGCGGCGAGTCGCTGCGGTCCTATGGCTGCCAGTGGCAGGACGGAATTCTGCGGGTGGAATGGCCGGAGGCGGCAGGCTAGAACAGCAGATTTACACCGATGACCGATACCACCAGGAACAATAGGGTAATCGGCAAGCCATTGCGCCAGAGATCGCGCGTCGTATAACCGGCCGGGCCGGCAATCATGGAAACCACCGGATTGGAATGGCTGATGAAGTTGTTGGAAGCGCACAGTGCGGCCAGGAAGGCGTAGGCCATCGGGTTGCCGTCGGCGGCCAGTGCGATGTTGATGGCCATCGGCACCATAACCACCGTGGCGCCGACATTGCCGATGACCAAGGCCAGACAGGTGGTGAACACCGCCAGTGCCGTCTGGATCAGCCAGTCCGGCATTCCTGAACCCAGGCGTTCGATGGTGTGCTGGGCCAGCCAGTTGGCGGCGCCGGTGGAATCCATGGCGATTCCGAGGGGAATCAGGCAGGCCATAGTGAATACCGTTTTCCAGCTGATTGAAGCGTAAGCTTCCTCCATATCAAGCACGCCGGTAATGACCATGAGCACCGCGCCCGCCATCAAAGCGATCGGCAGCGGCACCAGCGTACTTAGTGCCAGAAGCATGCTGCCGGTGAAAATGCCCAGGGCTACGCGCAGCTTGTGTGGCCGCTGTTCCTGCTTCGGATAATCGGTGATGACCACGAATTCCTTGTTGGTATTGGCCTGGGCCAGATCGTTCCAGTTGGAATGGAACACCAGAATGTCGCCGGCGCGGATCGGCAGGTTGCGGATGTTACGGCGCAGCACTTTTTTATCGCGGTTGATGGCGAGTAGGCTTATGCCATAACGTTTGCGAAGACGGAGTTCGGCCTGCGTCTTGCCGATGAACGGTGAATTGCTGGGAATCACCGCTTCGGAAATGCCGGATTGCGAGGGATTGAACAGGTCGCCGAGTACACGCAGGCGTTGGGAGAATTTCAGACGCTTGCTGTTGGCATAGGCGCTGACCATTTCCGGAGTTCCCATCACCCCGATGACGCTGCCGGCGGTCAGGCGCTCGTCAGCCGGCGGTGCCATGCGCGATTCGGTGCCGCTCTGCAGCGCAAGGTAGAGCGGCGCACCGATTTCAGCTTCGGCATCCCCGATGCTCATGCCGACCAGCGGGCTGTCGGGCGTCACCACCAGTTCATGCACTTCGCCTTCGATGCCGTAGGCTTTCGCGAAGTAGTGTTCCGGGGTGTTCGGATTGACGTTGCTTCCGGTTTCCGGCAGAAAGCCGAGATGCTTGCGGAAACGGAAATACAGCAGGCCCAAGCCGAGCAGCACCAGACCTACGGGCAAGGGCCGGAACATCGGTAGATCTTCCAGCGTCGCGACCCCCGACGGCAGATTCTGGTTCGCCGAGCGCAGCAGGTCGTTCAGCAGCATCAGCGGGGAGTTGCCAATCATGGTCAGCTGCGCACCGAGAATGATGCAGGCCGCGATGGGCAGAAGCAGTTGCCCCAGTCCCATGCCGGTGCGGCTGGAAAGACGCGCGGCGACGGGAAGGAACAGCGAAGTGACCGCCGGATTCTGCATGAAACCGGACATGCCGCCCGCAGCGGCCGAGGTGATCAGTATCAGCCGTTGTTCTTTGCCATTGGATCGGCGCAAAAGCCAGCCGGCCAGCCGGTTGAGCGCACCGGTCCGGTCGAGTGCGGTACTGAGAATCATCGAAGCCATCACGCTGATGACCGCGTTCCCGGCGAAGCCTTTGAACAAGTCGGTTTCGGAAACGACGCCGGTGAAGCCGAGAATGACCAAGGCCAAAAGGGAGGCGGCATCGGCCCGGATGCGCTCGAACATCAACATGGCGATGATGAAGCCGGTCAGACCCAGAACGATCAGCATGTCTTGTGTCAGTACCAGACCGCTATGCATGCGTGATTCGACTCCTATCGACGGGTGTAAAACAGATCCCAGACGCCATGACCCAGCTTCAGGCCGCGGGTCTCGAAATGCGTCTGCCGCCGCCAATCCGGACGTTCGACGCTATGACGCGGTCCGCCCTTTGCCAGCAGCTCGGGTTCATTGTCACAGACTTCCCACATGTGCTCAACATATTCCTGCCAGTCGCTGGCCAGATGCAGCAGTCCGCCAGGTTTGAGCTTTAGGCACAGCAGTGCAATGAAATCCGCTTGGATCAGCCGGCGTTTGTGGTGTCGTTTCTTATGCCAGGGATCCGGGAAGTAAATGCGCACTTCCGTCAGACTGCCGTCCGCGATGTCATCGCGCAATACTTCCACGGCATCGTGACGGTAGATGCGGACATTGCCAAGGCCGGCCTCGGCCACCGCGTTGAGCGCGCGCCCGACGCCCGGAGAATGCACTTCAATGCCAATGAAATTGCGTTCCGGTTCATGGAGAGCCCCGAATAGCAGCTGCTCACCGTTGCCGAATCCGATTTCAACGACCAAATCCGCCGGCTTGGGGAACACGGTGCTGAAATCCACAGGCTGCCCCGAGTAATCCAGACCAAGGGACGGCCAATGCACCTCGAAGGCACGCTTCTGCGATTCGGTGGCTCGGCCCTGACGCAATACAAAGCTGCGGATGCTGCGGACTGATTTTTCCGGAAGCGGGGATTCAGTATCCGACATCAGAAGAACAGGCCATCCAGCGGCGATGAGGCGTTGGCATAGCGGCGTTTCGGCATGCGTCCGGCCAGAAAGGCTTCGCGTCCGGCCTGTACGGCCTTGCACATCGCCGAAGCCATCAGAATCGGATCTTTGGCGGCGGCGATGGCGGTATTCATCAATACACCGTCGCAGCCGAGCTCCATGGCGATGGCGGCATCGGATGCGGTACCGACGCCTGCATCGACCAATACCGGAACCGAGGCGTTCTCAATGATTTCAAGCAAGCTCCATTTGTTCTGGATGCCCAGGCCCGATCCGATCGGTGCCGCCAGCGGCATGATCGCCACACAGCCGATTTCTTCCAGCTGTTTGGCGACAATCGGATCGTCAGAGGTGTACACCATGACATCGAAACCATCGGCAACCAGGCGTTCGGCGGCGATCAGGGTCTGGGTAACGTGTGGAAACAGGGTTTTGGGGTCACCCAGCACTTCCAGTTTCACCAGTGTGTGGCCATCGAGTAACTCCCGTGCCAGCTGACAGGTGCGCACGGCGTCTTCGGCGTTATAACAGCCGGCGGTATTGGGCAGCAATGTAAAACGATCCGGCGGCAGGAAATCCAGCAGATTGGCTTCCGTCTTGTTCTGCCCCAGGTTGGTCCGGCGCAGCGCCACGGTGACGATTTCGGCACCGGCGGCATCGGTCGCTTCGCGGGTCTGTTGGAAATCTTTGAATTTCCCGGTTCCGGTCAGCAGACGTGAGCGGTAGGCTTTCCCGGCTATGATCAGCGGGTCGTGGATGGTCGGCGTGGTCATGCGCTTATTATCGCCTGAATCGCGTCCTGCCGTCAGCTTTCAGCCGCCGCCCATGGCCTGGATGATTTCCACCCGGTCGCCGTCCTGCAGCGGGTATCCGGCATGCTGGCTCTTCGGAACGATCTGCCGATTCACTTCCACGGCAATGCGGTGGCCCGCAAGACCGAGCTGTTCGACCAGCCGATGGATGTCCAGTCCGGAGTCAAACTGCCGCAATTCGCCGTTGAGATACAATTCCATGTACACAGTTTAACGCCTGCACGGGCAAGGGGAAACCGGCACATGTTGATTGCGGTGATATCTCGGATCCCAGAGCTGTATGCCAACCGTCGTTTGCAGGCGGCGGCACGCGAACGCGGTGCCGATGTGCATTTCATCGATCCATTAGCGCCTTTCAAGCAGGGGATCGCCGAAAGCCTTGATGCCGTCATTCCGCGTTTCGGTCCGATCTGGCAGTCGCAAGGAGGCGCAGTGTTGGTAAAGATGCAGGCCTGTGGGGCGATTTGTCTGAATACGGCAGAAGCGGTCGCCTTGGCCCGTGATAAGTCGGCCGCGATGCAGGTCTTCGGGCGTCTACAGTTGCCGATGCCGCCGAGTGTTCCGGGCACGGCCGTAAGCGATTACTCTTCGTTGGTGCAGCTGCCATTTCCGTTTCCGATGCTGATCAAGGAGGATGCCAGCGCTGGCGGTTGGGGCATACACCGGGTTGAAGATGCGGCCGCCGCGCTCGCCGTCATGGCGCGGCTGAATTCGGCCGGTGCCCGGTTTACCCTGCAGGCGTTCATCGCCGAGGCGGCAGGCCGCGATTTGCGGGTGTTCGTCTGCGATGGGCGCGTACTCGCCGCCATGTGCAGGACCGCACCGCCTGGAGAATTCAGGGCCAATGTCCGGCTCGGTGCACGGGTCGAGGCGGTCATACCCGATGACACGGAGTCCGCATTGGCGCTCGCTGCCACGGCCGCGCTTGGGCTTACCGTGGCCGGGGTTGATCTGCTCCGGACCCGTGCGGGACCCTTGCTACTCGAGGTCAATGCCGCCCCCGGTTTCGAGGCGCTGGAAGCCGCCACAGGTCAGGATATTGCCGGCCAAATGCTTGATTTGCTGATTTCCCGGATAAACGGTCAAAATCGAGCCGTGAATAACCAAATCATCAGGTAGAATTAACAAAAAATTAACCTATCGGGGTCTAGCCTTGTCCGACCATCTCTTCGGTTTGCGCGCCTCGTCAGCAACCAGCCGGTTATGGTAATCGGAGCTTCACCGTCCTGACCCGGCAAGCGGGCAACCGCTTGCCGGGTTTTTTATGGTCCAAGCCTTAATTGGTGGTATTCTCAATCATTGAATTATTTACCCTTTTCGCTTGAGGTGTCTCATGAAACACGCTTTCCTTTTTACGGCCCTGCTGGCCTCATCAATGGCCTATGCCGGAAGCTCGCTTGATACACAAGCTGTTCAGCTCAATTTACTGTCTGGAAATATTCCCCAGCAGCGCCAACAGATTGAAGCCAAGCTTGGTCAAATCGAATATACCGAACTTACCAATCAGGACCGCCAGGTGCTGAATCAGCAGTTTGCACTGATCGAATCATCCGCATTGGGGCCAAACGCAAAGCAAGCTGAAGAGCGTATCAACGGCATTATTCAGAAGGCTTTTGATGACAGCAAGCTGGTTTGTACTTTTGACAAGCCCCTTGGCTCGAACATGATGAAAAGATCATGCATGACGGCAGCAGCCAAGAAACGTAACTATGATGCAACTCAGCGGAATTTGGAGATGCAAAAAACACCTTCGAATCCCTACGGTTCTCAGTGAGCTATACCTGATGCGTCTTTTGGTTATTGAAGACAACCGCGACATCGCCGCCAATCTCGGTGATTATCTGGAAGACCGTGGCCACACCGTTGACTACGCCGCTGACGGCGTGACCGGCCTGCATCTGGCGGTGGTGAATGACTTCGATGCTATCGTGCTTGATCTCAATCTGCCGGGCATCGACGGCATCGAAGTGTGCCGCAAGCTACGCATGGAAGGCCGTAAACAAACGCCGGTGCTGATGCTGACCGCACGCGATTCCCTGGAAAGCAAGCTTGCCGGTTTCGAATCGGGCGCCGATGATTATCTGGTCAAGCCATTTGCGCTTCAGGAAGTGGAGGCGCGCCTTCAGGTTCTGGCGCGGCGCACCAAAACCAATCTGTCGCGTACCTTGGCCATCGCCGATCTGGAGTTCAACCTCGATACCCTTGAGGTCCGTCGCGGCGGCGAGTCGATCCAGCTCAATCCGACCGCATTGAAGATCCT
>JAJTGG010000058.1 GCA_021299355.1 Lysobacteraceae bacterium | reverse complement strand
AATTTCATGGCGCAATCGGTGATCGACATGGATACCGCGCCGCGACTGCTGCTGACCCCGGAAATGGCCGAGCGCTGGCGCGCCGGTTTACGCCGCGGTCAGGTCGACCGCGCACTGGTGGAAAGCCCGGAATGGAAACGCATGGTCGATAATCCGCGCATCCGCATTTATGAAACCGGGCGCGGCGATGCGGTCGAATTCGGCGGCACGGTCACCTACGGCAAGCTGCATGCCAAGTTCATGGTGTTCGACGATGCCGGTTTTGTCGGCACCGACAATTTCGACTACCGCTCGCGCCTGTTCAACAACGAGTTCGGTTTTTTCTACCAGAGTGCGCCGCTGTCGGCCGAGCTCAATGCCGAGTTCGACAAGCTGAGGGCGAAATCCTACCTGTGGGGTTCACCGGAATGGCTGGATGCACGCGACAAACTGATGGCGCAGAAAGGCATGAAAGCGGCAACCACACGCTACCAGCGCTTCCTATATAAATTCGCGCGTAGCACCGGCCTGATCTGGCTGTTCTGACGCCCAACCCGAGGACTTCGACATGCATCCTACACTCCGCCTGGCGCTGGCCTTGATTGCCGGCATCGCCTCCGCATTGATCACCATCATGCTGATCGAAACCCTCGGCCACAGCCTATACCCGCCGCCGGCGCTGGACTATTCCAACACCGAGGCGCTGCGCGCTTATGTCGATGCGCTTCCGCTTGGGGCGAAGTTGATGGTGCTGGCTGCCTGGCTGGCTGGGACCATTGATGGCGTCTTTGTTGCCGGTTTGGTCAACCGCACCCGCTTCGGCCTATGCGCCGCCGTCATCGGCGCGCTGGTGCTGGCCGCCACGCTGGCTAATCTGGCGATGATTCCACATCCGCTGTGGATGGCGGCGGCCGGCGTGCTGGGTATACCGCTGTGCGCCTGGATGACCGCACGACTGTTGCCGCGTCTGCTCAAGACAACCTGAGCCATGCTGCAGGCCTTGGATGCACGGCTTTTGGCAGTGCCGGCGCCGCAGCCTTTGAGCGGCTGGCGCCGGTTTGTCGTGGAACTGGCCTATTTCACGGTCAAGGAAGCGCGCGCCTGTCTGTTCGCCGGCTTGTTTTTCGCCGCCATGTTCCTGATGCCGCGCGACGGACTGTTCGGCCTGCCGCGCTACGATCTACTCTTGCTGTTCGCACTGGCCGTACAGACCTGGATGGTCTGGACCAAGTTGGAAACCGTGGATGAACTCAAGGCGATCTGCCTGTTCCACGCCGTGGGTTTCGCGCTGGAAGCGTTCAAGGTCTCCGGCAGCATTCAGAGTTGGAGTTATCCTGATTTCGCCTACACCAAAGTACTGGGCGTACCGCTGTTTTCCGGCTTCATGTATGCCGCCATCGGCAGCTACATGATCCAGGCTTGGCGCCTGTTCGATCTCCGTGTTCTGCACCATCCGCCTTACTGGATGGCAGTGACGGTGGCGCTGCTAATCTACGCTAATTTCTTCACCCACCACTACATCGGCGATTACCGCTGGTATCTGGCCGCCTGCGCGCTGGGCCTATATGCCCGAACGGTGGTGGTGTTCCGGCCGTACGATCGTGACCGGCGCATGCCCTTGTTGCTGGCCTTCGTGCTGATCGGCTTTTTCATCTGGCTGGCCGAGAACATCAGTACGTTTTACGGCATCTGGAAATACCCCAACCAGCTCGGGGCCTGGTCGGTGGTGCATGTCGGCAAGTGGAGTTCCTGGTCGCTGCTGGTGATCATGACCTTCACCATCATCGCCGGCCTGAAGCACATCAAGTCGCGCATCCATGTGCCGGAATGACCGGCTGCAACCTTTTTTGGCGGCACCGTCTCTATCCCTACAAGCCGCCACTTCCGGCGGCGCAACAAGGAGACTGCCATGGCAGGAGATGTATTCGTAGTACTGATCATTTTCAGCGCGCTGGTGATGATCGTGAAAGCCAGTGTCGACGCCATCGTCCGCGTCAAAGCACTGAAATCGAGCGATGCCTCGCCCGAGGTGCTGAGGGCGATTGCCCAGGCCGGCACACCGTTCCATCTGACCGCCCTGAAATGGGGTCTGGGTCTGGGCTGTCTGGGGGTGGGCTTTCTCATCATCGACGCGCTCAATCTGCAACCGGATCAGCCCAGCACCTGGGGCGTCCTGACGCTGTCGATTGCGACCGGTCTGCTGTCGTTTTACGGATTGGCCCGAAAAAACCTGATGTAAGCGCCGCGATGCACCACAGAAAAGGGGCCCGAAGGCCCCTTTTCTTTTGGCGGAAATTCCGCGCTTACTTGACCGGCTTGCCGGTGTTGTCGAGCACAGTCAGCGGGCCGATGTTCAGGGCCGCCACTTTGTCGCGGATCTTGGACAAGTCACCCACCACCACCACGGTCAACGCGTCCGGCTGGATGGTTTTGGCGGCGGCATTGACCTGGTCCAAATTCAGACCGGTGATCAGAGCAGCACGTTTGGCCTGATAGTCATCCGGGCGATCGTAACGCACGATGCCGCCCAGAGCGCCGAGCACGGCATTGGCGGTTTCGAACGAACCCGGCAGACCGCGCACTTCGCTGGCTTGGATCTTGGCCAGTTCTTCCGGTTTAGCCGGGGCTTTACCGGTCGCGTATTCGCCCACTTCACGCATCATTTCCTGCAGCGATTCAGCGGTTTTATCGATCTGCACGGCCGCGGAAGCGGTCCACAGTCGCTGGCCTTGCGCGCCACCGACACCGGAGTACGAGCCATAGGCCCAGTGTTTGTTTTCACGCAGGTTCATATTCAGACGCGAGCTGAATTCACCGCCGAGAATCGAGTTGGCGATTTCGAACTGGGTGGCATTGGCATCGCGGCTGGACGGCACCAGTTGGCCGATCAGGATATTGGCCTGCACGGCGCCCGGTTGATCGATCAGGATCACACGCTTTTGCTTGGGCAGCGCCACCGGAGTGACGGCAACCGTGGGCTTGGCGCCGGACGGGGCTTTCCAGCCGGCGAAAGTGGATTCCAGCTTCGGCAGCACTTCCTTCAAGGTGGTGTCACCGACCACCAGCAGGGTGGCGCTATCTGGACGGATCCAATCGCGGTGCCAGGCCATCATGTCGTCCTTGGTCAGCGAAGCGATGCTGTCTTCTTCACCCAAGCCGCTAGAGGCCACGGCATACGGATGGCCTACACCATAAATGGTCTGACGCAAGGTGCGGCCGCCGATACCGGCCGGACGCGCTTTTTCCTGCTTGATCGAAGCAATCCAGGAGGCGCGCACGCGGTCGATTTCAGCTTGATCAAAGCGCGGACGCAGGATCATGTCGGCATACAGAGACAGCGACGGCTCAAGATTTTCCTTCAGCGCGGAAACAAAAACGCTGCTGCCATCGAGATCTGCACTGGCGCCGATGTTGGCACCCAGCGACTCGGCGCGATCACCGAAACTAAGCGCATCGTACTGACCGGCACCTTCGTCGAGCATGCCCATGGTGAAGTTGGCGATGCCGGCTTTGCGGCCTTGGTCGGAGGCGAAGCCCGCGCCCTGGAAGGCCATGCTGAACTGCACCACCGGCAGACCTGGGCGTTCGGCCAGGATCACGCGGGTACCGTTGCTGAGCGTGGCACGTTGCAGTGCCGGAAATTTCAGATCCGGGAAACTGGTGGTTTTCGGCACACCCGCTTTGCGGTCAAGATCGGTTGTGACCGTGCGGAATTTTGGATCGGCTTTCGGAATGACCGAAGGAGCCAGATTGGCCACCGCCGGCTCTTCCACCACCGGCGGACGCTCGCCCGGTACGATGCTCAAGGTGTGATCGCCGGAGGACAGCCATTTACCGGCGACTGATTGCAGAGTCTTGGCCGAGGTTTTCTCGATGACGGCCAGGCTTTCGCGGAAGCAATCGGCCTTGCCGGTGAACACGGCGCATTCGGCCAGCACATCGGCCTTTCCACCGAAACCACCAATGCGCTCGACACCACGGATGAAGCCGGACTTGATGACGGTCTTGGCCTGGGCCACTTCGGTGTCGGTCGGGCCATCCTTGATCAGGCGGGCCATTTCTTCACTGATGGCGGCTTCGACTTTTGCGGCATCGGCGCCGGCTTTGACATCCGCCTGCACGATGAATAGACCGCCGAGTTCAGAGCCCAAGGCAAATGCGACAACGTTGTCGACCAGCTTGTCTTGGAACAACAGGCGCTTGTCGAGGCGCGAGGATTTACTGCCGCCGAGCACTTGTGCCAGAACCTGCAGCTGGTCGCCAGTGGCGTCGCCCACGCCCGGGACGTTCCAGGCACGGTAGATGCGGGTCTGCGGGACTTTGTCGGTGATGGTTTCACGCGTGGATTGGGTGCGCTTGGCAATCATGGTCGGCATTTTGGCGACCGAAGCCGAGGCCGGGATGTCGCCGAAATAGCGGGTGGCTTTTTCCTTGGCGGTGGCCAGATCGATGTCGCCGGCCAGCACCAGTACGGCATTGTTCGGGCCGTACCAGCTCTTGAACCAGGCTTTGACGTCATCCAGGGTGGCGGCATTGAGGTCGTTCATCGAACCGATGACCGAGTGGTGATACGGGTGGCCCTTCGGATAGCTGGCCTTCAGCAGATGATCGAACACGCGGCCGTACGGCTGGTTTTCACCTTGGCGTTTTTCGTTCTGTACCACGCCACGTTGCTCATCCAGTCCGGCCTGGTCGATGGCGCCCAGCAGATGGCCCATGCGGTCGGATTCCATGAACAGGGCCATGTCGAGGGCCGTAGTCGGCACGTTCTGGAAATAGTTGGTGCGGTCGGAGTTGGTGGTGCCGTTCTGATCGGTGGCGCCGACCAATTCAAAGGGTTCGAAGAATTCGCCCTTGTGGTTTTCCGAGCCCTGGAACATCAGGTGTTCGAACAGGTGCGCGAAACCGCTGCGGCCGAGTGGCTCGTCCTTGGATCCGACGTGGTACCAGATGTTGACGGCGACGATTGGCGCCTTACGGTCGGTATGCACAATCACACGCAGGCCATTCGGCAGGGTGAATTCCTGATAGGCGATGTCCACGGCCGGGGCGCCGGCGGCATATGCCGACGACACGAGATACGGCGAGGTGCCGAGAAGGGCGAGACCGAGCGCGGCCGACAGCAGTGTTTTGTTTCCGAATCGCATGGGCGGTTATCCTTTGGGGTGAATCGGTAATGGTAATGGAAATTGACGGGACCTACACTAGGCCATATGTCATAGTGACGGCGTGAAATCCGGAGCTTTGCCGTATGCCGCGGTCCGCTATCTTTCTGTTATTACTGACATTGTCCGGCTTAACGGCTGCCGTTGAATCGGTGCGGTTCGAACAGGGCCAGGCCTGGGATCTGCAGAAGAAACGTCTGCTGTATACCGAGTCGCACTGGTCGCGCTTCGAAAACAACCTGCTGTCCGAACGGACCGTACTGTATCGCTGCGCTGACGGCACGCCCTTTGCCCGCAAAGTGATTTCCTACGCACCCTCGCGCCTGGCACCGGCTTTCGACTTCAAAGACGCCCGTCTCGATTACCGGGAAGGCCTGCGCTGGAAGAACGGCCGTGCCAGCGTCTGGTTTGATGATAGCGACGGCTACAAGGAACGGCAGCTGCAGAGCGCTCCGGATTTGGTTGCCGATGCCGGTTTCGACGGCTTCATCCGCAGCCGCTGGCCGCAATTGCTGGGTGACCGTCGGGAACAACTGCAGTTCGCGGTGCCGTCGCGCCTGGACAGCTACGGCTTCCATCTGCAGCGGGTCGGTCCGGCGGTTTACCGCGAGCAGGCGGCGCAGACCTTCCGGCTCGGACTTGACGGTTGGCTGGGCCTGGTGGCTCCGGACATCGAGGTCACCTACGGCAGCGCCTCCAAGCGGCTGCTGCGCTTTAAAGGCTTGAGCAACATCCGTGACGATAAGGGCCGCGCCACACTGCGCGCGCTGATCGAGTTTCCCCTGACCGACCGCGAAGTGCCGGTCGCCGAAAAAAACCGGGCGCAGTCGGTTTTGCTAAAATCCTGCCAACTCAGCTGAATTTGGAACACATCGTGATCGATGTGATTTTGTACGAACCCGAGATTCCCCAGAACACCGGAAACATCATCCGCCTGTGCGCCAACACCGGTGCCCGTCTGCATCTGGTCGAACCGCTCGGCTTCGTCTGGGATGACGCCCGGGTCAAACGCGCCGGTCTGGATTACCACGAATTCGCCGAGGTCCGCCGGCATGCCGACTACGCGGCTTGCCTGGCGCAACTTGGCCAACCGCGCGTTTTCGCATTCAGCTCGAAAGCCCAAACCCGTTTCGATACGCCGCGCTTTTGCGCCGGCGATGCGCTGCTGTTCGGCCCGGAAACCCGCGGCCTGCCCGAAGTCGTTCTGGCCGGATTACCGGAATCGCATAAGCTGCGCTTGCCGATGCGGCCCGGTCAGCGTAGTCTGAATCTATCGAACGCCGTTGCCGTGGCGGTTTTCGAGGTCTGGCGCCAACTCGGTTACACCTGATTCACACGGCGGCATACCCAAGGGAGAATGGGATGAGCGAAAAAGACAGTAACGCGCTGCTGGCCCTGCTGGCCGGTGTTGCCATCGGTGCCGGCCTCGGCATCCTGTTCGCGCCCGACAGCGGCCGCAAGACCCGTGAAAAACTCAAGAACGGCGTCGACGAACTCGGTGACGAACTGCAGGAGCAGTTGCAGGCGCTGAGCCGCAAGGTGCAGACCGCCGTCGGTGATAAAACCCAGCAGATCGAACACGCCATCGATAATCTGACCGAACAGGCCGGCGTTGAATCGGAAGCGGTCATCGAAAAACTCGAAGCCCGGCTCGAACACTTGAAAGCACGCATTCGCCAAGG
>JAJTGG010000057.1 GCA_021299355.1 Lysobacteraceae bacterium | reverse complement strand
CAGATTCTGGGTGTCGATGGCGGCCGTTCCAGCCTGAGGGTGAAAGGCTGATGCGTATTCTGGTCACCGGCGGCACCGGCTTTATCGGCAAGGCGTTGGTGCAGCGGCTTCTGCAGCGCGGCGACGAAGTCACCGTGCTCAGTCGCCGGCCTGAATCGGTGAAAACGATTTTCGGCGAAGCCGCGCAGGCCTGGAGCAGTCTCTCGGCGTGGACACCAGACCGCGCGTTTCATGCCGTCATCAATCTTGCGGGTGAACCGATCATCGACCGGCCGTGGACCGCCGCACGCAAGCAGGTATTGCGCGACAGCCGCATCGGCATCACCAATCAACTGATCACGGCCATAAAAAATGCGGCGCAAAAGCCGGCGGTCTTCCTCAGCGGCTCGGCCATCGGCATTTACGGGGATACCGGAACAGCGGATATGCACGAAAGTGCGTCTGCCGCGGACGATTTCGGCGCACGCCTGTGTGCCGAGTGGGAACAGGCCGCGCTGCCGGCCGAGGCGCTTGGGGTGCGTGTTTGCCTGCTGCGTACCGGCCTGGTCATGCATGCCGATGGCGGCATGCTGAAAAAAATGCAACTGCCGTTCAAACTCGGTCTGGGCAGCCGTCTGGGCGATGGCCGGCAAATCATGAGCTGGGTCCACCGGCTCCACCGGCACGATTATCTGAATGCGCTGCTGTTCCTGCTCGACAATCCGGAGTGCCGGGGCGCTTTCAATCTGACCGCACCGACGCCGGTCAGCAACCGCGTGTTCACTGCTACGCTGGCCCATAGTCTGCAGCGCAAAGCCTTTCTAGTCACGCCGGAATGGGCCCTGAAGCCTATCCTCGGCGAGCGCAGTCTGTTGCTGTTCGGAGGCCAGCGCGCCCTCCCGGCGGGACTGCTGGCCCGCGGCTTCGCGTTCCGCTTCCCGACGCTGGCCGACGCTCTGGCACACGCCAATGACGACTGAAACGCTGTCGTTGCGGGCATGACTGTGCTACTTTTTTCCAATCCCTTTCCGATTCCGAAATCCGCATAATGCCTGCCAACGAGTTCCGCCGAGCACTGACTGTCGTCTGGGAAATTCTGTCGGTGGCAATCCTGGCTGGCGGCCTGCTACTTTGGTTTGTACCGTCAGAAGCTCTATTTGTATTCAGTCAGGCGCTTCAAACACCACACCCGAACACGCCCTGTGTGCTGTGCGGCATGACCGGCGCATTCGTGGCAATCAGCCGTGGCGATTTCACGACCGCCATGTGGTTGAATCCGAATACGCTCTGGCTGTTTTCTGCACTTGCCGGCAATAGCTTGGTATTCTTAGGCTATTCGCTGTACTTAGCCCGTCGACGGTTCGGACGCCCAACACCGGTGTCGTGATTTTCTTGCACTCGGAGGTATAACCATGTCCTTTATTAGCCTGATTTTCGGCATCTTTTCTTTAATCGGGCTATTTATCGCCGTCATTCCCTGCCTTGGTGCGCTGAACTGGCTGAACATCCCGTTCGCCATCCTGGGTGCGATCATCAGCACCATCGCCCTAGTCAAGGCCGAGCGCGGGCATGAGGGAATGGCTCTGATCGGCCTTGTATTATGTGCAATTGCCATCGTAGCCGGCAGTTTCCGCCTTTTTCTAGGCGGCGGCATCCTATAAGACCCCGGCAGGTCCGCATACCATACATCAAGTACCTGCTGATTTCGCCTTAGGAAAACACGTATGAACTGCAAGGAACAGGATTACGTCCTTGGTACGCATGATGCCGAAATCGGCCGCTTGCAGTTGCAGCACGGCATCTGGAAACAGCACGTGCATGACTGCTGGCAGCGGGCCGGCATCGCGCCGGGCATGCGTGTGGTCGATATCGGCTGCGGCCCGGGCTTCGCCAGC
Source organism: Lysobacteraceae bacterium (assembly GCA_021299355.1). Taxonomy (GTDB): domain Bacteria; phylum Pseudomonadota; class Gammaproteobacteria; order Xanthomonadales; family Xanthomonadaceae; genus Arenimonas. Next base: position 5,611 of record JAJTGG010000057.1, on the reverse strand, counting down.
GCCGATCTGGCTGAATGCGTCGGTGTGCAGGGCGAAGTCATCGGCATCGAACGCTCGGAACGCTTCATTGCGTTTGCCGCCGAACATTGCCGTGCACGCGGCGTAGGGAACGTCGGCTTCGTCATGGCCGATGTGATGCAGGATGAACTGCCGGTGACCGGTGCCGATGCCGTCTGGTGCCGCTGGCTGGCCATCTTCGTCAGCGACCCGGCACTCCTGGTCCGGAAAATGGCGGGCATGCTCAAGCCCGGCGGAAAACTGATTTTCCACGAATACGTGCATTACGAAACCTACCAGTCGGTACCGCCGAGCCCGCGCATCGAGGAATTCATCGCACATGTGATGCGCAGCTGGCGCGATTTCGGCGGCGAACCGAATGTGGCGCGATACCTGCCCGCGCATCTGGCTGCGGCCGGTTGCCGGGTGCTGGACACCCGGCCGATCAGCTTCAGCGCGCAGCCGCACCAGCCGGTCTGGCAATGGCCGGCCAGTTTCATCGCCATCAACCTGCAACGCCTGCTGGATCTCGGCCTGGTGGATGCACCGTGGGTGGCCGCGGTCAAGGACGACATGCGCCGGCTGGAAGCGGATCCGAACGCACTGCTGATCACGCCGATGGTGCTGGAAATCATCGCCGAGAAAACCTGATGCATCCGGATAAAGTCCGCCGCGAACAGGTCAGTCAGCTCACCGACCTGCCGAACATCGGTCCGTCGCTGGCCGGCGATCTGCGCCAGCTCGGCATCGAGCGTCCGCAGCAGTTGCTAGGCGCGGATGCCTACGTGTTGTACCGCCGACTGTGCGACATCACCCAGATACGGCACGATCCATGCGTATTGGATGTCTTCCTGTCGATCACCGACTTCATGGCCGGCAACCCGCCACGGGCCTGGTGGCATTACACCGCGGAGCGCAAACAGCGATGGCCTTCACTCTAGAAACGGAACGTCTGCAGCTACGCGAATTCATCCCGGAAGATGCCGGCTTTGCACTGCGCCAGCTCAACGAGCCCAGCTTCATCGAAAACATCGCCGACCGCGGCGTGCGTGATCTGGAGCAGGCGCGTGCCTATCTGCTGAACGGGCCAATAGCGGGTTATGAAAACAACGGCTACGGATTATGGGCCGTGGTGGAAAAGTCGTCCGGTCAGATCATCGGCATGTGCGGCCTGATCAAACGGCCGAATCTGGACCATGCCGACCTGGGTTACGCCTTCCTGCCGGAATATTTCGGGAAGGGTTTCGCCTTCGAGGCCTGTACTGCCAGCATCGCCGCGGCTTCACGCGACTTCGGCCTGCCGCAGCTGCTAGCCATCGTGAACCCGGACAACACGCCCTCACGCCACCTTCTGGAAAAACTCGGCTTCCGCCTGCAGGAGATCGGCGTTGTGCATGCGGGCGAACCGGCATTGTGTATTTATCACTGCAAACCTGGCAATGTACTGCCGAAGCATACATAAAATACCGCTAAGCACAGCTGAGTTCTTAGATACACGGAAAGCGGCCTCAGGGCCGCTTTTCCTTTAGGGGCAGATACAGCGCCATCGCTACCGCGAACACGCAGACGATGGCCAGAAGATGCGCCGGCGCCAACATATCGCTCTTCAGCCAGTACGCCACCAGCATCGGCGCGAATCCGCCGAAAATCGAATAGGCAACGTTATAGGAAAACGAAAAACCGGAATAACGCACGGCCGGCGGAAATAGTCCAACCAGAATCATCGGCACCACCGCGACCGAGCCCAGACTGAATCCGGCAATGCTGTACAGCAGGGTGGTATGGCCGACTTCCGCCGGCAAGGCATGGTAGAAAACATAACTGGAGGCGGCCAAGGCAAGACTGCCCAGCAGAAGCACACGATAGGCACCGATGCGGTCGGCCAGCCAGCCCCAGAAAATACAACCGAAGGTCAGGCAGATGATGGCAATGCTGTTGGCTTCCAGCGCATCCGAAGCCGGATAGCTGAACTGGGTCTGCAGGATGCTCGGCGTCAGCAGGGTCAAGGTCACGATGCCGACGCTGAGGAATCCGGTCAGCAGCATGCTCGGCCAGATCTGTGCCCGATGGTCGCGCAACACCCGCGTCAGGGGCAGTCCGGCTTCCAGCGCGGCATCGGCTTTCATGGCGAGGAACACCGGCGTTTCTTCCAGCCAGCGCCGCAGAAAAAGCGCGAACACGCCGAATACGCCGCCGAGCAGGAATGGCAGCCGCCAGGCATAGTCCAATACCACTTCCGGCGGAAAATAATGATTGACCGCCATGGCTACCAGGGAGCCGAGCAGGATGCCGATGGTGAATCCCGAAATTAGCGTGCCACTGGCCAGGCCGACTACGCGCCGCGGCACATGTTCGGATACGAACACGCAGGCGCCAGGAATTTCACCGCCGACTGCGGCTCCCTGAAGGATGCGCATCAGCAGCAGCAGAATCGGCGCCCAGATGCCGATCTGGGCATAGGTCGGCAACAGGCCCATGATGAAGGTCGGTACCGCCATCAAAAGCAGGCTGAAGGTGAACATGCGTTTTCGGCCAGCGACATCGCCGAAGTGCGCCATCAGCAGGCCGCCAATGGGGCGCGCCAGATAGCCGGCAGCGAATATGCCGAACACCTGGAACTGCTTGAGCCATTCCGGCATGTCGGGCGGAAAGAACAGCTGCCCGATGCTGGCGGCAAGGAACACGAAAATGATGAAGTCGTAGTATTCCAGAGCACCACCGAGCGCCGACAGGCCGAGGGTATCAATGTCTTTGCGGGTCAGCGCGCGGTCGCTGTTCTGCATGCGGTCACTTTATTGTGGATGCGGGGTTCTCAGGTTAATCTAAGCGCATCGGAAACACTAGCCTGCAGGAGCGCGCATGGAAACTCTCATCGGCGTATTGGTCGGCATCGGCCTGAGTGCGGCCTCCGGACTGCGCGTGTTCATTCCGCTGCTCGGGCTCAGCGTGGCCGGGCATTATGACGTCATTCCGCTCGGCGAGAGCTTCCAATGGCTGGCTAGCTGGCAGGCCATGCTGGCCTTCGGTGTCGCCAGCGTTCTGGAGGTCGGCGCCTACTACATCCCCTGGCTCGATCACGCCATGGATGCGGCACTTGCTCCGGCGGCGGCCGTTGCCGGCACACTGATGACCGCCTCCACGCTCGGCGACACCTCGCCGCTATTGAAGTGGTCGTTCGCCATCATCGCCGGCGGCGGTGTGTCCTCGATTGTCCACATGGGTACGTCGGCGTTGCGCGCTGCAGTGAGCCTGCCAACCGGTGGACTGGCCAACCCGGTGGTTTCCAGCGGCGAGGGGCTCGGTGCCATCGTATTGACCCTTCTCGCCCTGTTCCTGGCGCCGTTGGCCTTCATCATCGTGCTCTGGATGCTGTACCGCATCGTGAAGCGCTTCCGGCAACGGTTGGCAGGACCCACACAGGACACTTAACCTATTTTTACCCGCACTCCCGTAGAGTCGATTTGTTGGCACTGCCATCATCGCTACAACAACCCAAAGGGAGAAGAGATATGAATCTGATTATTTTTCTCGTTATCGGTGCATTGGCCGGCTGGCTGGCCGGCGTGATCATGAAAGGCGGCGGCTTCGGCCTTATCGGAAATATCGTGGTCGGCGTGGTCGGCGCATTTCTCGGCGGCTGGTTGCTGCCAAAACTCGGCGTGAGCATCGGCGGCGATTTCGGCGGCTTCATCACCGCGGTCATCGGCGCCGTGATTCTGCTGTTCATCGTTCGTCTGATCAAGAAGTAAGCCTACCTCGGCTTTCGCAAAAAGCCGCCTTCGGGCGGCTTTTTTTAAGGTTTCGACCCTCCCTGCTTGAGATAGGCCAGCGCTTTGTCGATGTAGGACTCGCCGAGCAGTACCACGCCGGATTCGGCATCGGCATTGCTGGCATCACCGGCCTTGATGTGCTTGGGCAAATCGCGCTCGGTGGCCTCTGCACGGCCGTTGCCAGACAGCAACACATCCGGCACGATGCCCTGGGCCTGGATCGATCGGTCATTCGGCGTGTAATAACGCGAGGTGGTGAGCTTGAAGGCATCCCCGTTGTCGAGACGGATGATGTTCTGCACCGAACCCTTGCCGAAACTGCGGCTGCCGATGATGGTGGCGCGCTTGTGGTCCTGCAGGGCGCCGGCCAGGATTTCGGAGGCACTTGCGCTGCCGGCATCGATCAACACCGCCACCGGCAAGCCGCCGAACTGCTCGCCCGGCTTGCTGTAATAGATGCTGTTGGCCAGGACATTGCGGCCTTTGGTGCTGACCACGACCGCTTCCGGAAGGAACGCATCGGCGATTTCGACGGCAGCGTTAACCAGTCCGCCGGGATTGCTGCGCAGGTCGAGCACCACCCCTCTGGTCTTGACACCCGATGCGTCCGCCTGCAGATTCTGCCATTGACGGCGGAACTCCAGACCGGTATCGCCCTGAAAGGCACTGATGCGGAAATAGGCGAAGCCCGGCTCCAGCCAGCGCGCTTTCACGCTCTGGATGGAAATGACTTCCCGGATGACGGTAATGGTCAGCGGCGATTTCTCGCCCTGACGCAGCACGGTGAGTACCGCCTTGGTACCCGGCTTGCCGCGCAGCCGTTCCGGGCTGGCACTGCTGTCCTCGTTGTTGACCGGAACACCGTTAATCGCAGTGATGTAATCACCGGCTCGCAATCCGGCACGCTGCGCCGGCGTATCGTCGAACGGCGCGACCACGCGGATGCGGGTCGGATCGCGTTCATCGCTTTCAATGCCGATGCCGGTATAACCGCCGTCGTTCAGATCCTCGAAATCACGGGCCTGTTTGGCCGACAGGTAACTGCTGTGCGGATCGATGTCGAGCAGCAAGCCGCGCAGGCCTGCCTGCATGATTTCCTCGTCGGTCAGGGCATCGACATAACTTTCGCGCACGGCCTCGAACACCTGGGTAAAGCGTCGGATTTCATCGACCGGAACGGTCCGTGCCGGCGGACTCTTGGGCTTTTCCGGCGCTGCGGTAACCGGCAGCGCGGCAGCCAGCAGAAGAATGACGGCAAAGTTTCTCATGGGCGAAGCCAGGCATTGGGATTCTGCGGCTGCCCGTTTAGGCGCATCTCGAAATACAGCGCGGCGCGGTTCTGCGCGCCGGAGGTACCGACCGTGGCGATGCGTTCGCCGGGCACGACCGATTCACCGACATCCTTGAGTAGTGCATCGTTGTTGGCGTAAAGACTCATATTGCCGCGTCCGTGATCAATCACCATCAGCATGCCATAGCCTTTCAGCCAGTCGGCATAGACCACACGCCCTGCGGCGACACTGTAAACCGGCGCTCCGGCGGCAGCGGCAATCAACAGACCCTCGCTGCGGCGACCGTCCGGCATGGCATTGCCGAATCCGGCCAGCAAGGTGCCGGTCAAGGGCCAGCCAGTGAGATTTTTCGGTGTGATCTTGGCCGCCGGCTTAGTGCTTCCCGGTCGTCCGATGACGGCAGGCGCTTTGCTGCTGCTTGCCGCCTGACGCAATTTGTCGAGCAGGCTGCGCAGGGCTTTTTCATCTTTGCCGAGGGCCTTGATACGGGCCTGCTGATCCTTGTATTTGGCATCAAGCGAACTGACCACCGTGCTGCGCTGCCGGCGTTGC
>JAJTGG010000056.1:1030-8103 GCA_021299355.1 Lysobacteraceae bacterium | reverse complement strand
CCTTCACACGGCAAGGGTCGCAGGTTCGAACCCTGCATCGCCCACCAAGACAAAGCCCCGCAGATGCGAGGCTTTTTATTACCGCTCAATTGGCAATCCGAATTTCCACATGGAACTGAGCTGCTCGGCCTCGGCGATTTCATCGGCATTCATGGTTTTGGCCAGTAAATCACGGGGTTTACTGGCGGGGTAGTGGCCGTTCATGATGGCCACGTTGTACCAGGCGTAGGCCAGAACCACATCACGCTTGAGGCCTTCGCCTTTGGCATACATCTGGGCCAGTTCGAACTGCGCTGCCATTTGGCCTTGTTGGGCCGACTTGGCGAACCACTGCGCCGATTCGGACAGGCTGCGCGGTACGCCATCGCCTTTTTTCAGTTTCATGCCCAGATCGTACTGGCTGTCCTTGTCGCCCTGTTCGGCGCCCATCCGGTACCAGCGCAATGCGTCCTGCTTGCTTTCTTTCACGCCCTGCCCGGAGGCATACATGAAGCCAAGCGCGCTTTGCGAGTAGGCGTTGCCGTTCTCGGCCGCTTTCTGGAACCAAGTGGCCGCCTGCGCATAATCCTGGGCGGTATCGCGGCCACGGTAGTATTTGATGGCGAGGAACATCTGTGAATTGGTGTGACCCTGTTCGGCGGCGCGTGTGTACCAGTGCAGGGCCGCTTTGGGGTCACGCGGCGCCTTTTCACCCGTGTCGTAAAGCAGGGCCAGTTTGTACTGGGAAATCAGATGGCCCTGTTCTGCGGCTTTCTGGTACCACTGCATGGCTTCAGGAACGTTCTCCGGAACGCCCTTGCCGCCGTTATGCAATTGACCCACTTGATACTGGGCTGTAGCATCCCCGGTCGCAGCCTTGGCGGTATAAGAGCTCATGAGCTTTTTGTAGAGCTTCGCCGCTTCGCCTGCATCCTTGCGAACGCCGATGCCGTATTCGTACATATAGGCCAGTTGCGCTTGGGCCGGGGCATAGTTTTTCTTCGCCAGCGGCGTCAGCAGTTTGACGCTCTGGCTGTAATTCCGTTCGGCGTAGGCCGTCAGCGCTGCATCGAAACTATCGGAAGCAGGATCAGCGGCCCCCGCATTCGGAGCGGGCAGGGCAAGGGCCAAAAAAAGGGCAATGATTGCCCCGGATTGTTTAAAGATCATGTGCCCATTTTACGCAAGTGCCTGAACACAATTGTAAATATTGCGTTCCGAGGCCGGAAAACCGGACCTGTGTTCATTCCCCGCTCAGCTGATCTGATCTGCCGCGAAGCGGGCATCCAGAAAATCCATGGCATCCTGGACCTTCACGCGGGTCGCGCGTTCGAACGCATCCGCGGCGGCCTGTTCATCATCCGCATCCAGCAAGAGGATCATCTGCGCGTGTTCGGCATGCACAATGGGCATGTTCGGTGCCAGTTTCAGTGCCGCACTCATGTGTTCTTCAGCGGCTTTCCGCTTGGCGCCGTAAGTCAGGCCGGCAAGTGTGCTGCCGACTTTGTTGACGATCTCGGCATGCCACAGCGCACTGGCCAGATGGGCCTCGGCATGTTTGGGGTCGAGCTTCAGGCAGGACTCCAAGGCCGTTTTGACTTTTCCGGCCAGACCCATTTTAAGCGCTTTGGCAATGGATAGGCCTTGCCCATAACGCCCGTAGCCGAAGGCCAGACGGTAATGACTGTTGGCTTCTTTGGGCAAGGCCGCAACCGCTTGTTCACCGATTTCAGCCACTTCCTGGAAGCGGGTCAGTTTATCGTCGTCTTTTTTGACCAGATAGGTCGCATGAATGCCCATGGCCTTTGCGGCAACACTCGCGCCGACCGGACCGAGTGCGATGCCCTGTTGGTAGGCCTGCTCGAATTCCCCGGCATGGAAGGCGCGCCAGGCACTCTGCAACTGCTCGGCCAGATCCCCGGCAGAAACCCCCTTGGGGGCCGACTTGCCGGCAGATTTGATCAGTTGCGCCGCACGTTTGTCATCCGGGTAGGGCTCGCCATCGCCGGTATGCAGGGACTTCCAGGCTTTGGCCAAAGCCGGACCGTCATAAAAAAAGGCCTTGTTCGGGCTGGGAAATGCGGTCCAGGCGGATTTTTTGGTGGCCATGCGGGGGGCTCCTAGGCGTGGGTTTTCTGGGCGGCGGCAAAGGCCGCCAGTTGTTCGGGGGTGGCCTCATGCTGGAATTTCGTTTTCCATTCGGAAAAGGGCATGCCGTAAACGATGGTGCGTGCCTGGTCCTTGTCCATGGGCAGGCCATGGGCTGCGGCGGCCTCCTGATACCACTGCGAGAGGCAGTTACGGCAGAACCCGGCCAGAATCATCAGGTCGATGTTCTGTACGTCAGGCCGGTCTTCCATCAAATGCTTGATCAGGCGCCGGAACGCCGCGGCTTCCAGTTCGGTGTTCAATCGTTCGGTGTCCATCGGTTTTTTCCACTCCGGATGCGAGATAATAGCCTAACACCAGAACCGCACCCGGATAGACCATGACGGCCAAAGTATTGGATGGAAAACGCATAGCCGATACCCTGCTGGATGATCTGGCGGAGCGGGTGCGCGCCCGGGTCGATGCTGGACTGTCCCGTCCGGGTCTGGCTGTGATCCTGGTCGGCAATGATCCGGCCTCGGGTGTTTACGTCCGCAACAAAAGGCGTGCCTGTGAACGCGTCGGCATCCACGCCTATGACTACGATTTACCGGCACAAACCACGGATGCCGAACTGCTTGCCTTGATTGACCGCCTCAATGCCGATCCTAAAATCCATGGCATTCTCATGCAGTTGCCCCTGCCTGACGGCAGGGACGGCACCTGGTTGATCGATCGCATTGACCCCAACAAGGATGTTGACGGCTTCCATCCGACCAATGTCGGCCGCCTCGCTTTGCGACAGTTCGGATTGCGACCCTGTACCCCCCGTGGCATCACGACCCTGCTGGCCTATACCGATCAGCCGGTTCGTGGCCGCAGTGCCGTCATCGTCGGTGTCAGCAACCATGTCGGCCGTCCGATGGGCCTGGAGCTGCTGATTGCCGGTTGTACGGTGACTTCCTGCCATAAGTTCACCTCGAAGGAAGTGCTGGAAGCCCATGTCCGACAGGCCGACATCCTGGTGGTGGCGGTCGGCAAGCCGGCGATGATTCCCGGCGATTGGATCAAGCCCGGCGCCGTGGTCATCGATGTCGGCATCAACCGCATGGACGACGGACGCCTGTGCGGCGATGTCGAATACGCGGCGGCGGCCGAACGCGCCAGCTGGATTACACCGGTGCCAGGCGGTGTCGGCCCGATGACGGTGGCCACACTCATGCAGAACACCTTGGAAGCCTGCGAGTCCATCGACCGTTAGGCTGACGGCGGTACCTGCAATCGGGTATAATGGATTGCTTCACAAGCTCGGAGCTGTCCATGCTGCGCATTCTCGCTGAAGCCCTCACGTTCGATGACGTGTCCCTCGTTCCCGCGCACTCTTCGGTCCTGCCGAAAGACGTCCGTCTGGCCACACAACTGACCCGCAATATCCGGATCAATCTGCCGATCGTCTCGGCGGCGATGGACACCGTGACCGAAGCCCGCCTGGCCATTGCCATGGCACAGCTCGGCGGTATCGGCATCCTGCACAAGAACATGAGTGCCGCCGAGCAGGCCGCGCACGTGGCCATGGTCAAGAATTTCGAGGCCGGCGTGATCCGTGAGCCGTTTACCGTCGGTCCGAATACCACTATCGGCGAAGTACTGAAACTGACCCGGGCCCGCAATATTTCCGGTGTGCCGGTGGTCGAAGGCGGTCAACTGGTCGGCATCGTCACCAGCCGCGATATGCGCTTTGAAAAGAAACACGACGATCCGGTCCGCAACATCATGACCAAGAAAGACCGTCTGGTCACCGTTTCCGAAGGCGCCAGCGACGACGAAGTACTGGCGCTGATGCATAAGCACCGCATCGAAAAAGTGCTGGTGGTTAACAACGCTTTCCAGCTTCGCGGACTGATCACCGTGAAAGATATCCAGAAGGCGCGCGATAATCCAAATGCCGCCAAGGATACCAGCGAACAATTGCTAGTCGGTGCTGCAGTTGGTGTCGGCGGCGATACCGAGGCCCGTGTCGAAGCGCTGGTCCATGCCGGTGTTGATGTGATCGTGGTCGATACCGCACACGGACATTCCCAGGGCGTATTGGAGCGTGTGGCCTGGGTCAAGAAGAACTTCCCCAATGTCGATGTCATCGGCGGTAATATCGTCACCGCTGACGCCGCTCTGGCCCTGATGGATCAAGGCGCCGATGCCGTGAAAGTCGGTGTCGGGCCAGGCTCTATCTGCACTACGCGCATCGTTGCCGGTGTCGGCGTTCCGCAGATTACCGCGGTCTCGATGGTGGCTGAAGTGCTCAAAGGTCGCATTCCCTTGATTGCCGACGGTGGTATCCGTTATTCCGGCGATATCGCCAAGGCCTTGGCCGCCGGAGCATCCAGCATCATGATCGGCGGCCTGTTCGCCGGCACCGAAGAGGCTCCCGGTGAGGTCGAGTTGTTCCAGGGCCGTAGTTACAAGAGTTACCGCGGCATGGGATCGCTCGGTGCGATGGAGCAGGGCAGCAAGGACCGTTATTTCCAGGATGCTTCCGATGCCGACAAACTGGTGCCGGAAGGAATCGAAGGCCGGGTACCGTACCGCGGCCATCTCGGTTCAATCGTGCATCAACTGGCCGGCGGTATCCGCGCCTCCATGGGCTATGTCGGCTGTGCCACCATCGAAGAGATGCGCACCAAACCGAAATTCGTGCGCGTGACCAACGCCGGTACCCGCGAGGCGCACGTGCACGACGTGCAGATCACCAAAGAACCGCCGAATTACCGCGCAGGCTGAAATGACCGATATTCACAGTGACAAGATTCTCATCCTCGATTTCGGCGCGCAATATACGCAGCTGATCGCCCGCCGCATCCGTGAAGCCGGGGTGTATTGCGAAATCTGGGCCTGGGATCATAATCCGGCCGACATCGCCGCATTCGCACCCAAGGGCATCATCCTGTCCGGTGGTCCGGAATCGACCACCGAAACCGATTCGCCGCGTGCCCCGCGGGAAGTGTTCGATTGCAAAGTACCGGTGCTCGGCATCTGCTACGGCATGCAGACCCTGGCGATGCAGTTCGGTGGCCTGGTTGAATCCGGCCATCACCGTGAATTCGGCGCCGCCGTGGTCAAGGTCGATCGGCCGTGCGCATTACTCGATGGCTTGAACGACGCGACCGGCCAACCGCCGCGCCTGAATGTCTGGATGAGTCACGGCGACCGCGTCACCCGCGTGCCGGAGGGCTTCACCGTGACCGCCTCGACCGACACCGTACCGATTGTGGCCATGGCCGATGAAATGCGCAACTATTACGGGGTGCAGTTCCATCCGGAAGTCACCCATACCCAGTCCGGTGAAGCCCTGTTGGCGCGCTTCGTCAAAGACATCTGCGGCTGCCGCGCCCTGTGGACGGCGGCCAACATCATCGATGACCAGATTGCACGCGTGAAGGCGCAGGTCGGCGATGACGAGGTGCTGCTCGGCCTCTCCGGCGGCGTCGACTCCTCGGTAGTTGCGGCCCTGCTGCACAAAGCCATCGGCACCAAACTGACCTGTGTGTTCGTCGATACCGGCCTGCTGCGCTGGCAGGAAGGCGACCAGGTCATGGCCATGTTCGCCGAGCACATGGGCGTCAAGGTCATCCGGGTCAACGCCGCAGAGCGCTATTTCGCCGCGCTCAAGGGCGTGGATGAACCCGAAGCCAAGCGCAAGATCATCGGCCGCCTGTTCGTGGAAATTTTCGAAGAGGAATCGGCCAAGCTCAGCAACGTGAGATGGCTGGCGCAGGGCACCATCTATCCTGACGTGATCGAATCGGCTGGCAGCAAGACCGGCAAGGCACACGTGATCAAATCGCACCACAACGTCGGGGGTCTGCCCGAACACATGAAACTGGGCCTAGTCGAGCCCTTGCGCGAACTGTTCAAGGACGAGGTCCGCCGTATCGGCGTTGAACTCGGCCTGCCGCCGCACATGGTCTACCGCCACCCGTTCCCCGGCCCCGGTCTGGGTGTACGCATCCTGGGTGAGGTCAGGCCCGAGTTCGCCGAACTGCTGGCCAAGGCCGATGCCATCTTCATCGATGAGCTGCGCCAATCCGGCTGGTACGACAAAACCTCGCAGGCCTTTGCGGTGTTCCTGCCGGTCAAATCGGTCGGGGTGGTCGGTGATGCCCGTGCCTACGAATGGGTCATTGCCCTGCGGGCGGTGGAAACCGTGGACTTCATGACCGCGCACTGGGCACATCTGCCTTACGAGCTTTTGGGAACGGTTTCAAACCGTATTATCAATGAGTTGAAGGGTGTTTCTCGCGTAGTTTATGACATTTCCGGCAAGCCGCCGGCGACGATTGAGTGGGAATAATGACGGAGTTCGGCGCCCAAGATGAGGTCTGGATGCGGCAAGCCCTGACCCAGGCCGAGGCTGCCGAGGCTCTGGATGAGGTGCCGGTGGGAGCGGTTCTGGTCAGCGAAGACGGCGAACTGCTGGCAGTTGGTCATAACCGCACGATTTCCCATTCCGATCCCTGCGCCCATGCCGAAATCGAGGCCTTGCGGGCTGCCGGCAAGGCCTTGGGCAATTACCGGCTTCTGGGCACCACCCTGTACGTGACCCTGGAGCCCTGCGCCATGTGCGCCATGGCGCTGGTGCATGCCCGAGTAAAAAGAGTGGTCTATGCCGCGGCCGACCCGAAAACCGGCGCCTGCGGCTCGGTCTTCGATGTATTGGGCGATTCGCGCCATAACCACAAGGTGGAAGTGCAGGGTGGTTTACTCTGCGACGAAGCCGGAACCCGGCTGAGCGCCTACTTCAAAGCCAAGCGCCGGGCGGGTTAACGCATTTCCTCTTCGATTTCGGCCTCGAAGCTCTTCACCGAGGCCCAGACCTCGCGGCCCAGATAGAAGGCGGCACCGAACAGGAACAGCATGCCGGCCAGCCCGAACCCTGTCGGCAACAGCGAGAGCCGGTTACCGCTGAAGGCATCCACGGCCAGTGCCAGACTGGTCACGATGAAGCACCC
>JAJTGG010000056.1:0-970 GCA_021299355.1 Lysobacteraceae bacterium | reverse complement strand
GCCGCCATCAGCAAAGCCGGCGCCAGCATGGCGGTAAGAATCGTGTAGTGATCGCTGATTCCGGGAGTCATGGTCGGTGTCCGTCGGGATTTGTTACAGTATAAACACAGCCAAGGACCGCCTGATGACCGATGACCGTAAAAACCGCCTGATCTGGATTGATTGTGAAATGACCGGGCTCGTTCCGGAACAGGACGATCTTCTGGAAATCGCCGTCGTCATCACCGATGCCGAATTGAATATCCTGGCGCGAAGCCCGGAATTCGCCATCCGCCATCCTCTGGCCACATTGGAGGCCATGGATGACTGGAACCGCAACACCCATGGCAAGTCCGGGCTTTGGCAACGCGTTCTGGAAAGTCCTTACGACACCGCGCAGGCCGAGGCCCATATGCTGGCTTTCCTATCCGAATGGGTCGATGCGAAAGCCTCGCCGATGTGCGGAAATACCATTTGCCAGGATCGCCGCTTTCTGGCGCGCCTGATGCCGCGGCTGGAAGCCTATTTCCATTACCGTAATGTCGACGTGTCGACATTGAAAGAACTCTGCCGCCGCTGGAACGCACCGCTACTGAACGGTTTCATCAAAAGCGGGGCGCACACCGCACTGGCCGATATCGAAGAATCGGTGGCGGAGCTGAAGTACTACCGGCAATTCATGGGGCAACTGGGCGGCACGGGTAGCACGACACCCTGATCCTGGCTTGCGGGCTGTTCAGCCGCCGGCCTTTAGTTTTGCCAGGCGCAACCAGGTGTCGATGACGGTGTCGGGATTCAGCGACACTGACTCGATTCCCTGTTGCAGCAGCCAATCGGCCAGATCCGGATGATCCGATGGGCCTTGACCGCAGATGCCGATGTACTTGCCCTTGCGGCGTGCGGCCTCGATGGCCAGCGACAGCAGTTTCTTGACCGCCGGATTGCGCTCGTCGAACAGGTGCGCCACGATGCCGGAATCGCGGTCCAGGCC
>JAJTGG010000019.1 GCA_021299355.1 Lysobacteraceae bacterium | reverse complement strand
GCGTTCCTGCTCCACCACCGCGGGCGGCGCATTGGCCACGAAGGTGTCGCTGGACAGCTTGCCACGGCATTTTCCGATTTCGCCTTCGATGCGCTTGAGCTCTTTGGCCAGACGAGATTTCTCGGCATCCAGGTCGATCAGACCCGCCAAGGGGATGAATACCTGAAGCTCACCAACCAAGGCCGTCGCTGCGGCCGGTGCTTCGCCGGACATTTCATCAATGGACTCCAGGCGGGCGAGGAATTTCAAGGCGGCATCGGCGTTGGCCATGCGCTTGCGGTCGTCGTTCTGAGGGGATTGCCACAGCAAGGGGATGGTTTTGCCCGGGGCGATGTTCATTTCGCTGCGGATGCGGCGAATGTTGCCGACCACGGCCTTCAGCCATTCGATGTCGGCAACGGCGCCGGTATCGGTGTTGCCGAAATCCGCGGATTTCGGGTAACTGCAGGTACTGATGCTATCGCTGTTGATACCGAGTTTCGGCGCAATGGCGTGCCAGATTTCCTCGGTGATGAACGGAATCACCGGATGCAGCAGACGCAGTGTGGCTTCCAGTGCGAACAGCAGGGTATGGCGCATGCTGTCGGCGGCGGCTTTGTCATCGCCGGCCAGTGCCGGTTTGGCGAATTCCAGGAACCAGTCGCAGTAGGTGTTCCAGGTGAATTCATAGAGTGCGGTGCTGGCCAGATCGAAACGGTCATTCCACAATTTGTTGCAGAAGTTCTTGTAGCCTTCGGCCCGGTTGAGGTCGAACTTGATGTCGCGGCCATGCGTGGCCAGCGAGGCGAAGGTGAAGCGCAGGGCATCGGTACCGAAGGCCGGAATGCCGTCGGCGAATTCTTTCTGGGTGGCTTTGCGGATTTTCTCGGCCATCTGCGGCTGCATCAGGCCCTGGGTGCGTTTTTCCACCAGGGCTTCCAGCGTGATGCCGTCGATGATGTCGATCGGGTCGAGAATGTTGCCTTTTGACTTCGACATCTTCTGGCCGTCTTTGTCACGCACCAGGCCGGTGATGTACACATGCTTGAACGGCACGCGGTCGGTGAAGTGATCGGTCATCATGATCATCCGGGCGACCCAGAAGAAGATGATGTCGAAACCGGTGACCAGTACCGAGGTCGGCAGGCGTTTGTCGTATTCCAGCGCGGCCATGGCTTTTTCGTCCGGCCAGCCGAGCGTGGAGTGCGACCACAGCGCCGAACTGAACCAGGTTTCCAGAACGTCGTTGTCACGGGTCAGTACGGTGGCATCGGCAATGCCGTGCTTGTTGCGTACTTCCGCTTCATTATGGCCGACAAAGATATTGCCCTCGGCATCGTACCAGGCCGGAATGCGGTGACCCCACCAGAGTTGGCGCGAAATGCACCAGTCCTGGATGTTTTCCATCCAGTGCCGGTAGGTGTTGATCCAGTTCTCCGGCACGAATTTCACCGTGCCGTTCTCAACCAGCTCAAGGCCGCGCTTGCCCAGCGTGTCCATTTTCACGAACCATTGGTTGGTGAGATAGGGCTCGATGATCTGTCCGGTACGGTCACCGCGCGGCACCTGCAGTTTGTGCGGTTTTTCCTCTACCAGCAATTCAGCTTCGGTCAGGTCGGCCAGTACCGCTTTGCGCGCGGTCTTCACATCCAGCCCACGGTATTTTTCCGGCACGGCATCGTTCAGATGCGCGTCGGGGGTCAGAATGTTGATCATCGGCAGGCCGTGGCGCTGGCCGACTGCATAGTCGTTGAAGTCATGCGCCGGCGTGACTTTGACCACACCGGTACCGAATTCGCGGTCTACGTAGTCGTCGGCGATGATCGGAATGTGGCGATCGGTCAACGGCAGCTTTACGGTCTTGCCGATCAGATGCGCGTAGCGTTCGTCTTCCGGGTGCACCATGACCGCGGTGTCGCCGAGCAGGGTTTCCGGCCGCGTGGTGGCCACGGTCAGGGTTCCGCTGCCATCGGCCAGCGGGTAGGCGATGGACCACAGGAAGCCGTTTTCTTCTTCGCTGACCACTTCCAGATCGGAGATGGCCGTCTTCAGCACCGGGTCCCAATTCACCAAACGCTGCCCGCGATAGATCAGGCCTTCGGCATGCAGGCGCACGAAGGTTTCGATCACCGCGTCGGACAGGCCCTCGTCCATGGTGAAGCGCTCGCGGCTCCAGTCGCCGGACGTGCCGAGACGACGCATCTGTCGGGTAATGGTGTCGCCCGACTGCTGTTTCCATTCCCAGACTTTTTCAATGAATTTTTCGCGGCCGAGTGAATCGCGGCTTTCGCCCGCACCGGCCTGCGTCAGATTGCGGTTGACCACCATTTCGGTGGCGATGCCGGCATGGTCGGTGCCCATCTGCCAATGCGTGTCGAAGCCGTTCATGCGGTGGTAGCGGATCAATGCATCTTGCAGGGTGTGTTGGAAGGCATGACCCATGTGCAGCGTGCCGGTCACATTCGGCGGCGGCAGCATGATGGTGTATGCCGGACCCTGACCGGAGGGCGTGAAGCAACCGGTGTTTTCCCAGTGGGCGTACCATTTGCCTTCGAACTGGCCGGGGTCGAAACTTTTATCCATGACGGGTAGCAACCAAATGCTTGTTTTTAGTAAAGAATGAGAGCTTTAGACTAGCAAATCCGCGGCTTTTCCGAAAGCCGCGGATGACCGGCGCCAGTAAAATCAAGCCGCTATTGAGCCTTCACGGGGTGACTGCTACGCTTCAGGCTTCCATTTGCCGCCAGGCGCCGCACGCGATGTTCGCTTTCGAAGACCGCTTCACCCGTCATTTTCCCGCCGATAGCGCCACGGGTCGGGAACCGCGCACAGTGCAGAATGCCCTGTATGCCCGGGTGGAGCCCGAGCCGGTCAGCAATCCGAAGTTATTGCTCTGGTCTGATGAAGTGGCGGCACTTCTGGGTTTGAAAGTGGATGCGCAGACGTCCGAGACGGTGCGCAATGTGCTGGCTGGCAATGCCATGGTCGACGGCAGTGTGCCGTATGCCACCGTATATGGCGGACACCAATTCGGGCATTGGGCCGGGCAACTCGGTGACGGCCGCGCCATCAACCTTGGCGAAATCGGTGACTACACCCTGCAACTGAAAGGCGCTGGCCGCACCCCGTTCTCACGCCATGCCGACGGACGTGCGGTGCTACGCTCGAGCATCCGCGAATTCCTGTGCAGCGAAGCCATGCACCATCTCGGCATTCCGACCACGCGTGCGCTGTCGCTGATCGGCACGGACAGCACCGCGGTGCGTGACATGTTCTATGACGGTCACCCTGAAAACGAGCCCTGCGCGCTGGTGTGCCGGGTGTCGAAAAGTTTTCTGCGCTTCGGCCACTTCGAACTCTTGGCCCAGCGCGGCGAGTTGGATCTGCTCCGGCGTCTGGCTGCTTACACGCTGGATCTGTCCGATCCGGATGTCGATGCCGCAACACCGGAGGCCGTCGCCGGTTTGTTCGACCGGATCTGTCGGGACACGGCCGCATTGATCGCCCGTTGGATGGCGGTCGGATTCGTGCACGGCGTGATGAATACCGACAACATGTCGATGCTTTCGGAAACCATTGATTACGGACCCTACGGCTGGCTGGAAAAATACGATCTGCAGTGGACGCCGAACACTACCGATGCCGAGGGTCGCCGTTACTGCTATGCCAATCAGCCTGCCATTGCGCAATGGAATCTTTCACGCTTGGGCAACGCGCTGTATCCCCTGATTGAAGATGTCGAACCCTTGCAGAACAGCCTCACGGCGTTCAATCAGGAATTCCATGCTGGATGGAACCGTCTGCTCGCGGCCAAACTCGGTCTGAGCGCCGAGGTGCTGCAGGCCAATCCGCTATGCTACCAGCAACTGGTGCATGTGCTCAGCGCGCTGGACATGGACTTCAACCTGTTCTTCGATGCACTGAGCCGCATTGCCGTCCGGGACACGGACTGCAGCGAACCCGAATCCATGCAGGCCTTGCTGGGGTGCAGCTACGCGGAAACCCCGGATGCCGCGCCCTTGCACGCGTGGCTGCAGCTTTACCGGAATCTGCTGACGGAATCGGCGCTTGCCGACCGCGGGTCTTCGATGCGTGCCGTCAATCCGGTATTCATTCTGCGCAATCATCTGGTGCAGGATGTCATCGATGCGGCGCATGCCGGGGACCTTCAGCCGCTTCAGGATATTTTCATGCGTCTGAAAACGCCGTATGCGGATTCCCCCGATGATGCGCGCTGGGTCAGGAAGTGCCCGCCGGAATCCATGCACCGGGCCGGTTGTTCGATGCTCAGCTGCAGTTCCTGATCAAAGCGCCGCGAAGGCATCGCGGCTGATGTTTTCCGGTTCGTCTTCGGTGCAGTGCACTTCATCCTCGATGCGCACGCCGCCGTAGGGTATCAGTTGTTCGACCTTGGCCCAGTTCACGGCCTTGGCTTCCGGACGGTTTTTCAGATCGGCCAGCAGCATCGGGATGAAATACAGGCCGGGCTCGATGGTGACCACCATGCCGGGTTCCAGGGTGCGAGTCATGCGCAGGAACGGATGGCCGTCGGGGCGCGGAATCAGCGTGCCGTTTTCATCGCTGAAACCGGCTACATCATGCACCTGCAGGCCGATCGGATGGCCCAGGCCGTGCGGATAGAACACCGAGCTCACGCCCTTCTCCAGCATGCTGCCCGGATCCATGTCCACGATGCCCAGATCGCGCAGCACACCACCGAGACGCAGGTGCGTCTGCAGATGCAGGTCACGGTAATCGGTGCCGGCACGGACCTGTGCGCACAGGGCCTGCTGCTCGCTGTCGACGGCGGCAATCAGCTGTTCGTAAAGTTCAAACCCGTTGCCATGGGTGCGGGTGATGTCGGCGGCATAGCCGTTGTATTCGGCGCCGGCATCGATCAGCAAGGAGCGGTGATGCGCCGGTTTGTTGAAGCTCTTGTACTGATAATGCAGGGTCGCACCGTTTTCATTCAAGGCCACGATGTTGTTGTAGGGCACATCGTTGTCGGTATGCCCGGCGGCGGCGAGGAAAGCGGCATTGATCTGTGCTTCCGATGCGCCGGCGCGGAAAGCCTGCTCGGCGGCGACGTGGCCGCGCACGGCTTTGGCCTGTGCTTTGCGCATCTGTTCCATTTCGTAGGCCGTTTTATAGGCACGGTGGTAATGCAGATAAGCCAGCAGGCCGGCCGGATTGTTCGGAACAACCGCACCGACCGCGGCATCGGCTTCGCCGATGATGGCACTGCGGGCCGGATCGGGCAGGTGTGCGGCGGCTTCTGCGGCGTCTCCGATGATTCGGATGTCGAAATGCTCGGTCCATTCGCCCTGCGGCGCGCTGGGCGGCACATGCCAGTAATCATCCGGCTGGAAATACACCAGCACCGGCTTCTTGCCGGGGGTGAAGGCAATCCAGCTGTTGGGATGCTGGCACAGCGGCAGCCAATATTTGAACTGTGGGTTGGCCTTGAATGGATACGGGGAGTCATCGAGGAAGCGGATTTTTTCGATACCGGAGGCGATGATCAGGTGATCATGGCCCGAGCGGGCCAGTGCCGCCGTGGCCAGGGTGGTGAGGGTATCGAGGTGCTGCCTGTAGCTATTCAATGTGATGTGCCTTCAGATGATGCCTGTATAGCATAACCCAGACGCCCCGCGTTTCAAGGAGGCGCCTGTGGGTCACTCGTGAAGGTAGCTTAGGCGTAGAAACAGGCTTCGTCCCGGCGTCGCGTAGCCGTCCACCAAGCGGTAGTCACGGTCGGTCAGATTTTCGAGACGTCCTTCCAGCCGCCAACGGTCTGCCATCGGCCAGCTAGCAATCATGTCGATGCGACCATAACCTGGCAGAACGCCACCGAAGTCCGGTCGTTTGCCAGCGCCACTGACTTCCAGGCCCAGTTCCGTGCCACCATTGAAGCGGTAGCGCACGTCTATCAAACCCTTGGTCTTGGGACGGCGCAGCAGGGCATTGCCGGTCGTTTCATTCACCGCCTGGGTCCATGTGCCTTGTGTCCGCCATTGCCAGGCGCCGGCAGTACCGCTCAATTCCGCCTCGGCGCCGCTGATCCGCGCCTGTTGGATGTTAATGGCCTGATTGTTGACGCCTTCGAAGGCGATCAAATCATCGATGCGGCTGCGGTAGGCGGAGAAGTCAGCACGAAATGTTTCTGCAAAGGCATGGCTGTAGCCGATTTCCAGACTCTGCGAACGTTCCGGATCCAGATTCGGGTTGCCGCCAAAGCTGCCGAAGAAACCGGGGTAGTAAAGCTCGTTGAAATTCGGCGCGCGGAAGCCCTGACCCCAGCTGGCACGCCAGCGGCTGTCGGGGGATGCCTGCAACACCCATGCTGCGCTGGAGGTTAGGCGGTTGCCGAACTGGCTGTTGTCATCCCAGCGCGAGGCCAGCTCGAGCGATTGGCGGCCGAAGCTGCCGTTCCAGACGCCGAATACGCCATGGTTGTCGCGGGTTTCCTTGAACTCCGGCCCACTCCAACCGTTCGAATAGCCCGATTCTTTGGAGGCATTCACGCCGAAAGCCATCGTGCCCTTGTCCAGCGTCAGCGTATTGGACCAATCCAGACTTTTCCGGCGACTGCCGTATACGCTGACATAGGCGGGCGTGTCGAGTTTTTCATAGGACTCGCCGAGACTGAGCCTGTGCTGCCACGTCGTGTTAACGGCGCCGCTGAGTGCGAGATTCCAGCTGTGATTGTCGGCTTGCGTGCGGCCCTGGTCGAATTCAACATCGCCGCGGGTGGCGATGCCGGTGAAGGCCAGGCTTTGCGAACCAATCCTGGTTTCGGCCTGCAGTGCCGCGTGTTCGTTGCGGTAGCCGTCATTGTCCGGATCGTAACTCCAGACGTTGTCCGGAGTGGTCGCGGAGAAGCCATCGAAGCTATCAAAACCGGCGCTGAGTGCGACACGGCCATGCTTGCCGGAAATGCCGGTGCCCGCATCCAGGCCGGCGCGGCGGTAGCTGCCCAGGCGCATTTCAGCATGCGCGCTGTCCGGGGCCCGGGTGAAGATCTGGATGACGCCGGACAGGGCATCCGATCCCCAGACTGAAGCCCGAGGACCGCGCACGATTTCGATGCGCTCAATCAGCGCCAAGGGCAGATGGGCGAAATCGAACAGCCCCTGCGTCGCGGAGTTGACGCGCATACCGTCGATCAGGATCAGGGCATGATTGGAGTTGCCGCCGCGGATGAAAATCGAGTTCTGCGAGCCGCTGCCGCCGGTGCGCACCACGTCGATACCGGTCTGCTTACCGAGCAGGTCAATCACATCGATCGAGCGGCTGGCTTCGATATCCGCGCGCTCAAGTACGGTAATGCTGTGGCCAGCATCGCCGGCTGCCTGTGCGATGCGGTTGCCGGTGACCTGCACACGGACGAGATTGCGGGCTGCATCGTCTGCGGTTGCCTGCAGGGTAAACAATAGGGTGGAGGAGAGAACGGTGAAGCGGATCGGGGATGTCATGAAGGTTCCTGTTGTGGTGCGCACCCGCGCCACACGCTGAAGAGGAACCGACGAAACCATTGCACGGCAGAGCCGTAGACAATAATTCGGCCGCGCTGCCCTCCGCAACGTGCAAAAGACGGTGCATGGGCACCGCCGCTGTCTCCAAGCCGGTCTCCGGACTGGTCAGTACCGCCGCCATCCGCCTTCCCAGTTTCCCAGTGGCTTTGTGGATGACTTACCTGACTTACCGTTGCGGGGGCAGTGTTGGATTCGCACCAACTTCCCGAACACTTGAAGTGGGGAAAGTATAACAATGGCGTGAAGGTTTTGCATAGGAATTTTTAGTGTAGAAATAAACCCATGACATCATTGGCAAAACGCATGCCCAATTCGGTAGGCTTCGCCCAATCGTCCGAAATTTCCAACCAGCCGCGTTGAACGGCTTGATCTAACTGTGGGTTGATTGATTCACGGCCCAGCCCTGTGCGTAGTTCGAAATCGACCAGTGAAAAGCCGTCCACCAAGCGCAGCGCATTGAGCATGTAATCGAACGGCCGGTTTTCCGGCAACACGAATTCGCCGCCGCCAATGCCGGCCTGTATACCTGCGCTGGCGATGTAGGTTTCCGGGTGCTTCGGTTTCCAGTGCCGCAGGATGCGCCCGTCGTGCCCGCTACTGATCTTGCCGTGCGCGCCGGCGCCGATGCCGAGATAATCGCCGTAGGTCCAGTAATTCAGGTTGTGCTGACAGCGCCGGCCTTCGCGGGCGTAGGCAGAAACTTCGTATTGGCTGAAGCCTGCTTCGGTCATGCGCGCGATGCAGGCTTCCTGCATGTCCCAGGCATCATCCATTTCCGGAATGCCGGCCGGCGGTTTGGCCGCGAACAGGGTGTTCGGTTCCAGCGTCAGCTGATAATGCGACAGATGCTGCGGATTCAGCGCGATGGCCTGCTCGACATCATTGAGGGCCATGGCCAAGCTCTGTTGGGGCAGGGCATACATCAGATCCAGATTGATGTTGGCAAAGCCGGCATCCTGCGCACTGATCACCGCCGCCCGCGCCCGCTCAGCATCGTGGATGCGGCCCAGTCGCTCAAGACAGCCGTCATCGAAACTCTGCACGCCGAAACTGAGCCGGTTCACACCGGCCGCCAGATAACTTTCGAAGCGGTCGTATTCCACGGTGCCCGGGTTGCACTCCAGGGTAATTTCGCAGTTCGGCGCGAAGCGCAGACGCGAGTTAGCCATGCTCAGGATCTCACCGATGGCCGCGCCGGAAAACAGGCTGGGCGTACCGCCGCCGAAGAACACACTGCTGATGCTGCGGCCCCAGACCAAGGGCAGATCCTGCTCCAGATCGCGGGTCAGCGCCGCGATGTAGTCGGCCACCGGCAGTTCGGCTTTCTGCCCGTGCGAGTTGAAATCGCAGTACGGGCATTTCTTCACGCACCACGGAATATGGATGTACAGCGCCAGCAGCGGCGGCATCAGCTCAGGCATGTTTAGCCAGGCGCGCCTGCAGCGCGGCCAGTGCGTGGCCGCGGTGGCTGATGCGGTTTTTGAGTTCGGCCGGCACCTGCGCGGCGGATTGCTTGAGCTGCGGATCCCAGAAGATCGGATCGTAACCGAAGCCGTTTTCGCCCAAAGGGGCATCGAGGATTTCACCGTACCAGACACCCTCGGCAATCACCGGCTGCGGATCCTCGGTATGCGCGAGCAGCACGATGCAGCAGTAAAAGCGCGCGGTTCGCAAGGGATTATCCAGTGCTGCCATTTCGGTTAATACTTTCGCGATGTTGCTTTGGGCATCACCATGCATGCCGGCGTAGTGCGCGGAAATCAATCCCGGCGCGCCGCCAAGCGCATCGATGATCAGGCCGGAGTCGTCGGCCAGCGCCGGCAGGCCTGTCTGCCGGCAGGCGTTGCGCGCTTTCAGCAGGGCGTTCTCGACAAAGGTATGGCCGGTCTCCTCGGCATCCGGAAACCCGTAACGGCTCTGCGGTATACCCTCGATGCCGGCCGCTTCCAGTATCGGCAGCATCTCGGCCAGCTTGCCTTTATTGGACGTAGCGATGACCAATTTCATGCATCGAGCGCACTCTGCTGAAGCGTAAGCAGTTCATCGATGCCTTTACCGGCCAGGCCGAGCAGGGCATTCAGATGCTCACGCGAAAACGCTTCGCCTTCGGCGGTGCCCTGCAGCTCGATGAATCCGCCCTTGCCGTCCATCACCACATTCATGTCGGTGTCGCACTGCGAATCTTCAGCATAGTCCAGATCCAGTACCGGCAAGCCCTGATAGACGCCGACCGAAACCGCGGCAACCCTGCCGGTGACCGGATTGTCGGTGATCAGGCCCTTGCGCTGACAATGCGCGATGGCATCGCACAGGGCCACATAGGCCCCGGTGATGGCGGCGGTGCGGGTGCCGCCGTCGGCCTGGATGACATCGCAGTCGAGGGTGATGGTGCGTTCACCGAGTTTCTTGCGATCGACGCAGCTGCGCAGGGCGCGGCCGATCAGGCGCTGGATTTCCAGAGTGCGCCCACCCTGCTTGCCGCTGCTGGCTTCGCGGTTCATGCGGTCGTTGGTCGAGCGCGGCAGCATGCCGTACTCGGCGGTGATCCAGCCTTCACCCTTGCCGCGCAGAAATCCGGGTACGCGGTTCTCGACGCTGGCAGTGCACAGCACCTTGGTGTCGCCGAAGCAGATCAGCACCGAGCCTTCCGCATGCTTGGTGTAGTTCCGCTGGATGCTGACGGGGCGGAGTTGGTCGGCGGCGCGTGCGCTGGGTCGTGTCATGGGGATCTGCAATTCGCATCAATGGGGCAAATAGATTACCATTCTCCTTCATTCCCCAGCTGAAACGGCGCCCATGATCCGCAGCATGACCGCTTACGCGAATACCGAAACTTCGGGCCCTGAGGGTGTACTCAGCTGCGAAATCCGTTCGGTCAACCACCGTTATCTGGAACTGGGCCTGCGTCTGCCGGAGGAACTGCGCCCGCTCGAATCGGCCCTGCGCGAACGCGTTGCCCAGAAAGTGGCGCGCGGCAAGGTCGATCTGAGTTTCCGTTTCAAACCCGCCATCGCCGCTGCCGCACAGATCCAGATTGATGAGGCCGTGCTGGCGCAATACGCCGCGCTCAGCCACCGCCTGCATGCGGCCTTCCCCGGCATGGGCAACTCGTTCGCCGATATCCTGCGTCTGCCCGGTGTGCTGCGCGAGCAGGAGTCCGACGGGGAAGCGCTGTTTACTCTGGCCAAGGCCCAGCTGGATGCCACCTTGGAGGAATTCATCGCCGCGCGCGCGCGCGAGGGTGGCAAACTGGCGCAGACCTTGGTTGATCGGCTGGACGCCATTGCCGCCATTCTGGCCCAGCTGCGTGGCTGGTTGCCGGAAATCCGAGCCGCGATGAAATCCAGGCTGCAGGCGAAGTTGGCTGATCTGCCCTTGCCGCTCGACCCCGGCAGGCTCGAGCAGGAGCTGGTCCTCAATCTGCAGAAGATGGATGTCGATGAAGAGCTGGACCGCCTCGACAGCCACATCGCCGAAGCCCGCCGCATTCTGGCCTTGCCCGAAGCGGTCGGCCGTCGGCTCGATTTCCTGCTGCAGGAATTCAACCGCGAGGCCAACACGCTCGGATCCAAGTCGGTCGATCCGAAAACCAGCCAGGCTTCGGTCGAGCTGAAAGTGCTGATTGAACAAATCCGCGAACAGGTCCAGAATCTCGAATGATGCTAGGCACCCTCTACATCGTAGCTGCGCCGTCCGGCGCCGGAAAATCCAGCATCGTCAATGCGGTGCTCAAGCGCGTGCCCGATGTCGCGCTGTCGATTTCCTATACCTCGCGCGCTCCGCGTCCCGGCGAACGGCACGCCCAGCATTACCATTTCATCGGCAAGGATGAATTCGAGCGCATGATCACCGGCGGCGAGTTCTTCGAGTACGCCTTGGTCCACGGGGATTACAAAGGTACGGCCCGGCAATCGGTGCTGCCACAGCTCGAAAAAGGCCAGGATGTGCTGCTCGAAATCGACTGGCAGGGTGCCCGCCAGGTCCGCGAACAGATTCCAGGAGCCCGCAGCATCTTCATCCTGCCGCCCTCAAAACAGGCGCTGGAAACCCGCATGCGCAGCCGCGGTCAGGACAGCGAGGCGGTCATCGCCCTGCGTCTGGCGGCGGCCCGTGAGGAGATGAGCCATCACCACGAGTTTGATTACCTGGTTGTCAACGAACACTTTGACCAAGCCGTTCAGGAAGTTACGGCGATTTTCACCGCCCAGCGCCTGGCTACCGGGCAGCAGCGCCAGCGGCATGCGGCCCTCATTGAACACCTGCTGAGCGGATGAGCCCCTGCGATTTGGCTTTGCCCGGTGTTTCGGCTATAATAATTAGTTCATTTAACTTATTGATTGCCGGAAGATTTGAACCGGCGCCGGAGACTGTATGGCCCGCATTACCGTTGAAGATTGTCTGGAAGTGGTCGATAACCGTTTCGAACTGGTGCTGATGGCCTCCAAGCGGGCCCGTCAGCTCGCCAAAGGCGAGCCGAGCACCATCGAGCATGCCCACATCGAGCACGAAAAACCGACAGTGCTGGCGCTACGTGAAATCGCCGACCGCTCCATCGATAACGACGTGATCAATGCCGTTGACCGCGCCCAGCGCGAACGGCGCGAACGTGAAGCCCTGGAATGGGCCGCCGCGGAAGTGGTGGATGACGATCTGGCCAAGGCCGGCGACGAATAATCGTCCCTTTCGCCGATCTCCGAAAATGCCGGCCATGTGCCGGCATTTTTTCGCGCGAAAATTCAGGAAATGCTTGTTCAGTAAGGCATTCTTGCGTAGGATTGAAGCATGAACTCCCCGCTTACACCGCCGCTCGATCTGGATATGCCGTGCCCGGACCCATGTCCGGAAGTGGCCGCGCAGCTGTTGCAGAAAGCCGGTACCTACTTGCCCCAGGACATGCTGGATAAAATTTTCCGGGCTTACCAGCTCGGCGCCCTGGCGCATCAGGGACAGGTCCGCAATTCCGGCGAGGCCTACATTACCCACCCGCTGGCCGTGGCTGAAATTCTGGCCGATCAGCGCATGGACGGTGAGGCCCTGTGCGCCGCAATTCTGCATGATGCCCTCGAGGATACCGCATTGCCGCGTTCGTTCATCGCCGATACCTTCGGCGAGAGCGTGGCGGAGATGGTCGAGGGCGTGACCAAGCTCGACAAGATCCAGTTCAACAACCGCCAGGAAGCGGATGCCGAAAGTTTCCGGAAAATGATGCTGGCGATGTCGCGCGATATCCGCGTCATCCTGATCAAGCTGGCCGACCGTCTGCACAATATGCGCACGCTAGAGTCAAAAAGCGTGGAGTCGCGACGGCGTATAGCCCGCGAGACCCTGGAAATCTACGCGCCGATTGCGCAGCGGCTTGGCATCAACGTGGTCAAGGCCGAACTGCAGAATCTCGGATTCAAGGCGATGTATCCACTGCGCTATCAGGTCATCGCCAAGCAACTCGCCAATCAGCCGGTGCTCCGGCGCGAGGCGATGGCGACCATCGAGGCGCGTCTGGCGCAGCGCATTGCGGTGGAAAACATCCCGTTCCGTCTGGTCTCGCGGGTCAAGGGTCCGTGGAGCGTATATTCGAAGATGCGCGACGAGCATAAGAAGTTCAATGAAGTCATGGATGTGTTCGGCTTCCGCATCGTGGTCAAGAAAGTCATGCAGTGTTACCACGCGCTCGGCGCCGTACATACGCTGATGAAACCCCTGGATGGCCGCTTCCGTGACTTCATCGCCATTCCGAAGGCCAACGGTTACCAGAGCCTGCATACTTTGCTGTTCAGTCCCCTCGGATCGCCGGTCGAGGTGCAGATCCGCACCGAGGAAATGGACATCGTGGCCGAGCGCGGCATCGCTGCCCACTGGATTTATAAAAACCGCGGTGCCGCCAGCAGCAATGCCCAGGCCCGTGCGCAGAGCTGGGTCAACGGCCTTATCAACAGCGACGATTTCGCACTGCCTTCGCTTGAATTCCTGGAAAACGTCAAAATCGACCTGTTCCCGGATGAGGTCTACATATTCACTCCGAAAGGCGAAATCCTGGCGTTGCCGAAGAACGCCACGCCGCTCGATTTCGCCTATGCGGTGCATACCGATGTCGGTAACCACACAGTGGCCGCGCGCGTCGACCGCCGGCTGGTGCCGATACGCACCAAACTGTTGAGCGGGCAGACCGTGGAGATCATCACCGCACCGTCGGCCAATCCCAATCCGAACTGGCTGGAGTTCGTAGTCACTTCCAAGGCCCGTACCTCCATCCGTCATTACCTGAAACGCATCGAACACGAGGACGCGGTCAATCTTGGCCACCGCATGCTCGACCGTGCCCTGGAACTGCTGGAAACCTCGCTCGACAATGTCTCCGCCGCGCAATTGCAGCAGTTCCTTAGCGACAACCGCTACCCTCGGCTGGAAGTGCTGCTGGCGGATATTGCCCTTGGCAACCGCATGCCCGATCAGATTGCGCGGGCGCTGCAGCCCAACCAGTCCACGCTGCTCGGAACGGATACGCCGATCGCGCGCCAGGAAGAGATTCTGATCAACGGCAGCGAGCGGGGCGTACTCACGTTCTCGACCTGCTGTTATCCGATTCCGGGCGACGACATCATGGGTTACCTTACCGCCGGCAAAGGCGTTGTCGTGCACCGGCTCGACTGTCCGAATATCATCGACTACCGCAAACATCCCGAGCGCTGGGTCCCGATTGCCTGGGACCGCCGGGTGGAAGGCGACTTCCGGGTCGAACTGCGCTTTGAAACTGAAAACAAGCCCGGCGCTCTGGCCAAGATCGCGGCCGCCGTCGCGGAGTGCAACTCCAACATCGATTCGGTCAATTACAAGGAACGCGATGCCCGCATATCGGTCATGGTGTTCTGCATCGAAGTGAAGAACCGCAAGCATCTGGCCGAAATCATCCGGCGTACCCGGCGTCTGAACGTGGTGTATTCGGTCGAACGCCTCTAACCTCCAGGAAACATCCATGTCACGCACCATCATCCAAACCGATAAAGCTCCGGCCGCGATCGGCCCTTATTCCCAGGCCGTTCGCGTTGGCCAGACCGTCTATCTATCCGGACAGATACCGCTGCTTCCCGATTTGGGCGTGTTGCTCGAAAGCGGCATAGAAGCGCAGACCCATCAGGTGTTCCGCAACCTGACCGCGGTCTGCACCGCGGCCGGCGGCTCGCTCGCCGACATCGTGCGGCTTGGCATCTTCCTGACCGATCTGGATGACTTCGCCGCGGTGAATGCGGTCATGGCGGAATATATGCAGGTACCGTATCCGGCGCGATCCACCGTACAGGTGTCGGCACTGCCGCGCGGCGCCCGGATCGAGATCGATGCCGTGATGGTGCTGGGCTGAATCCCGGCGGTGAAGCCTGAATTCGGCGCACAGGCCCGGCAACCGATTTCGGTATTGCACGGCGTCGGTCCGGCCATTGCAGGCAAACTGCATGATCGCGGCATCGATACCCTGCAGGATCTCTGGCTGCAGTTGCCTATCGCCTTCGAAGACCGCACGCAGATCATCACGCTGGATGCTCTTCAGCTCGGCCAGACCGCGCAGGTCGAGGTACGTGTTGCGGCGGTCGAGCGGGGCTTCCGCTTCCGGCCGATGCTGAAAGTGACCGTGCAGGACGAATCGCTGCGCCAGCTCAGTCTTCGTTTCTTTCATTACTCGTCCAGTCAGGCCAGTCAGTTTCTGGTCGGACGTCTGCTGCGCTGCTATGGACAGGTACGCTTGGGCGCGAACAGTTTCGAGATGGTGCATCCAAGTTACCGTTTCATCACTGAAGACCAAGCCGGCATTTGCCGGGACCGGCTCGACCCGGTCTATAGCAATATCGACGGCATCGGTGCAGCGACGCTCGGCAGGCTGGTACGGCAGTCACTGCGGCATCTGCCGCCGGAAGCCGATCTGGAACTTATCCCCGAAGCACTCTTGCAGGATTCCGGTTTACCCGGATTCGGTGCCGCATTGACGGCCATCCACGAGCCTCTGCCCGGCATCACCTTGGCCGAGCTGCGCACGGGCCGGCATCCGGCAATGCAACGCCTTGCGCTGGAAGAACTGCTGGCGCATCATCTCAGTCTGCGCAAGCAACGGCTTGCAGTGAAAGCCAAGGCGGCACGCCGGATTGATCCGCCGGCATCCAGCCTCGAACCGTTTCTGGCCGGATTGCCCTACCGCTTGACGGCAGCACAGCAGCGGGTCATCGACGACATCCGCGGCGACCTGCGCAGCGGCCAGCCGATGCTCCGTCTGGTGCAGGGCGATGTCGGCAGCGGCAAGACCGTCGTGGCCGCGCTGGCGGCCTTATCCACCATCCGCGCCGGCGGGCAGGCCGCGCTGATGGCGCCGACCGAGCTGTTGGCCGAACAGCATGCCCGCACCTTCATGGACTGGTTCGCTCCGCTCGGCATCGATACCGTTTTTCTGGCCGGCAAGCAGACGGCTGCGGTCCGCCGGCAGAACCTGCAGCGCATTGCAGACGGCGCCGGCATGGTCATCGGTACCCATGCGCTGATGCAGGATCATGTTCAGTACCGCCAGTTGGATCTGGTCATGGTCGACGAACAGCACCGGTTCGGTGTCGACCAGCGCCTGAGTCTGCGCGACAAGGGCGAGTCCGAGGCGCATTCGCCGCATCAGCTGATCCTCACAGCCACCCCGATACCGCGCACCTTGGCGATGTCGGCCTATGCCGATCTGGATGTGTCGGTCATCGATGAACTGCCGCCCGGCCGCACGCCGGTGCAGACCGTGGCCTTGGCCAACAGCCGCCGCGACGAAGTGATCGCCCGCATCCGCGATTATTGCGGGCAGGGCAACCAAATCTATTGGGTTTGCACGCTCATCGATGAATCCGAAGACATCCAGGCCCAGTCGGCGCAGGCAGCTTTCGAACTGATTGCAGCATCCCTTCCGGGCATCGAAGTCGCGCTGCTGCACAGCAAGGTTCCGCCTGCCGAGAAAAGCCGCATCATGCGCGAGTTCAAGGACAACCGCATCCAGGTGCTGGTGGCGACCACCGTCATTGAAGTCGGTGTGGATGTACCCAATGCCAGTGTGATGGTGATCGAGAATGCCGAACGTCTCGGACTTGCCCAGCTGCACCAGCTACGCGGCAGGGTCGGGCGCGGCAGTACCGCCTCGCACTGCCTGTTGATGTACCAGTCACCGCTGTCGGCCATGGCCCGCGAGCGCATCGAGGTGATGCGGCAAACCGACAACGGCTTCCTCATCGCCGAGAAGGATCTGGAGCTGCGCGGTCCGGGCGAGTTACTGGGTACCCGGCAGACCGGCGATACCGGTTACCGAATCGCCGACCTGTCGCGCGATGCCGGCCTGCTGCCGGAGATGCTGCTTCTGGCGGAGTGTCTGATGCACGGGTATCCTGAGCAATCCGATCTGTTGGTCGCGCGCTGGATCGGTGGCGCCACCCGCTTCGCCCACGCCTGAGAATGCCAATGAAAGATTCCATTCCACTGCTGATTGATACCGATCCCGGCGTCGACGACGCACTTGCGTTGCTGATGGCCTTCAACAGTCCCCGCCATCGGCTGCTCGGTCTGTGCATCGCGGCCGGTAATGTCGGACTGGATTACACGACTGCCAATGCCCTGAAATTGTGTGAAGTTGCCGGTGTGACCGTGCCGGTGTATCCGGGCTGTGACCGGCCGCTGGTGTTTGCCGCTGAAGATGCCTCATACGTGCATGGCCGGGACGGTTTCGGCGATATCGGCTATGAACCGTCGCAGCAACGGCCCGAGAGTGAGCATGCCGCGCTTGCCATTTTGCGTGAATCACATGCCCATTCCGGCCAGCTGCTGCTGGTTACGCTCGGGCCGCTTACCAATTTGGCCCTTGCGGTCCGACTCGATCCGAGTTTGCCGTCCCGGATCGGCCGTCTGGTGGTGATGGGCGGTGCCGTGACCGGCAAGGGCAATACCAGCATCGCCGCGGAATTCAACATCGCGTTCGACCCCGAGGCCGCCGCCATTGTTTTCGAAAGTTTTCCGGCAATCGAGCTGGTTGATTGGGAGGCAGTCCTGCGGCATGGCTTTCTGCACAGCCGCTTCGAGGCCTGGCTGGCCACGGACAACCCAAGGGCCGGTTTTTACGACCGGATTTCCCGGAAAACCCGGCTCTGGGCTGAGGGCAAGCGTGGCGATTTCTGGCATAGCGCCGATGCTCTGGCCATGATGGTCGCTTTGTATCCGCAATATATTATTGAAAAACAAAGACATTATCTGTGTGTGGAAACCGTCGGCAGTCAATCCCGCGGGTCAACCGTGGTCGATTGGCTGGGGCGTTCCGACCGGCCGGCTCAGGCTGAGATCGTGCTGCAGGTGGATCAGGCCCGGTTCGAGGAACGGATCCGGGATGCCTTAGGGGCCCACGGCTGAACAAAACGCCAATGCAACTTGCCGGCAAGGTCCGGTTTGGGCTATAATTTCCGTCTTTATTCACGCACATCCAGTGGGTTCCCCATGAAAGCCGATATCCATCCGCAATACAAAGACGTCGTGTTCCAGGACGTGACCTCCAATTTCGCCTTCCTGACCCGTTCGACCCTGTCGAGCAAGGAAACCATCAAATGGGAAGACGGCCAGGAATACCCGCTGCTGAAAGTTGAAATTTCGTCGGCCTCGCATCCTTTCTATACCGGCAAGCAGAAGCTGGTCGATACCAGCGGCCGCGTCGACAAGTTCCGCAAACGCTACGCCAAGTAATTCCGGAAAAACCACCTTCGGGTGGTTTTTTTTCGCCCGCGCGGGCGATGACGCGGCAATCACAGCTGTGCGATAATAATGCACCCAAGCCAACGTGCGCCCGTCGGGCCAATGTCACAGGAGCGAGCCGTGTCCAACAAATCCTTCACTCTGCAGGCCGGTGACAAAACTGTCGAACTTCCGGTACTTTCCGGCAGTACCGGTGCGGACTGCATCGATATCGGCAAGCTTTACAAGGAAACCGGCAGCTTCACCTATGATCCGGGCTTCATGTCGACCGCCAGCTGCCGCAGCGCGATTACCTACATCGACGGCGATGCCGGCATCCTGCAATACCGCGGCTATCCGATCGAGCAGCTGGCCAAACACTCCAATTTCACCGAAGTCAGCTATCTGCTGATGAACGGCGAGCTGCCGGATGCCGGCCAGCTGGCCAAATTCGAGCATGAAGTCACGCATCACACCATGATGCATGAGGCTTTCCGTACCTTCCTTTACGGCTTCCGCCATGACGCCCACCCGATGGCGATGCTGACCGGCATGCTCGGTTCGCTGGCCGCCTTCTATCACAGCGATTTGAATCTGGATGATCCGGAAGAGCGCCGTCTGGCTGCCATCCGTCTGCTGGCCAAGGTGCCGACCATCGCCGCCGCCTGTTACCGCTATTCCATCGGCTGGCCGATCCGCTACCCGAAGAACAACCTTGAATACGTTGACCGCTTCCTGCACATGATGTTCGAAGTGCCGAGCGAGCCATTGGCGCTCAAACCAATTGCGGCCAAGGCGCTCGACCTGCTGTTCATCCTGCATGCCGACCACGAGCAGAACGCCTCGACCTCGACCGTGCGTCTGGTCGGTTCGACCGGCGCCAATCCCTATGCCTGCGTCGCCGCCGGCGTCGCCGCGCTGTGGGGTCCTGCGCACGGCGGCGCCAATGAAGCCGTGCTGACCATGCTCAACCAAATCGGCCGTCCGGAAGATGTCGGCAGCGCCATTGCCAAAGCCAAGGACAAGGAGTCCGGCTTCCGTTTGATGGGCTTCGGTCACCGTGTCTACAAGAATTTCGACCCGCGTGCCAAGATCATCCGCGAAATGTGCCATGAAGTACTGAACGAACTCGGCGTCAACGATCCGCTGCTGGAAGTGGCGATGCGTCTGGAAGAAGCGGCATTGAAAGACGATTATTTCATCCAGCGCAAGCTTTACCCGAACGTCGATTTCTACTCGGGCATCATCTACAAGGCGCTCAACATTCCGACCGAGATGTTCACCGTGATGTTCGCCATCGCGCGCACCGCAGGCTGGGTCTCGCATTGGCTCGAACAGCAGAACGACCCGGAAAACAAAATCGGCCGTCCACGCCAGATCTACACCGGTGCGGTCAACCGCGATTACACGCTGCTGGCCAAGCGCTGATTGCCTGCATCAACGTAAAACGCCCCGCAAGGGGCGTTTTTCATGGGTCGCGCAAAGCAGGCTCAGAATATATCGTAGGCCTGTTCGGTTTGCTGTTGAAAGGATTCATCCGAGGGCACCTGCATCATTTCCAGGTCGTATTGTTCTTCCTTGAAATAGTCGCCGTTCGCCGACTTGATGATGCCGGCCGGCGGCTCCATGTTCTTCGGCGGCACACCGTCCAGCGCGACGCGCATGTAGTCAATCCAGATCGGCAATGCGGCGCGTCCGCCGTATTCGCCATAACCCAGCGGTTTGTAATCGTCGCGGCCGACCCAGACCGTGGTCACCAGATTGCCACCGAACCCGGAGAACCAGGCATCGCGGTGATCATTGGTGGAGCCGGTCTTGCCGCCGATGTCCGGTCGGTTGAGCACCTTGGCTTCCACCGCGGTGCCGCGACGGACCACGTCCAGCATCATATCGCTGATCAGGAAAGCGTTGCGCGGGTCGATGGTCTGCGGCGCCAGTGCCGTCACAGGCGGGCCGACGAAAGCCGGATTGAACATGCCGGTATTCTGGGCGGTATCGTTCCTGCCCAGGCCATCCGCGCTGAGGTCGAAACCGTCGACAACCAGGGCTTTGCTGACATCCCCGGCCAGGCGTTCCGGGCACAGCGCGCAGGCGCGTTTTGGATGCGTATAGCCAATCACAATGCCGTCGGTATCGGTGATACTGCGGATGAAATAGGGATCGACCAGATAACCCCCGTTGGCGAACACGGTGTAGCCGCGCGCCACCGACATCGGCGTCAGCGAGGCGGTGCCCAGTGACATCGACAGGTTGGCCGGCAGGCTGTCCTTGCTGAAACCGAAGCGGGTGATGTAATCCCGGGCGTAATTCACCCCGATGCCATCCAGCAGGCGGACCGACACCAGATTGCGCGACTGCACCAGAGCCTCGCGCAGACGGATCGGGCCCATGAAACCGCCGCGGTCGTTCTTCGGCCGCCAGACATTGCCTTTGCGGTCCTTGAACACCACCGGTGCGTCCAACACGATGCTCGAGGGCGAATAGCCGCGCTCGAAGGACGCGGTGTACACGAACGGTTTGAAGCTTGAACCCGGCTGCCGTTTGGCAGTGGTGGCGCGGTTGAAGTTGGAGGCCGAATAGGCGAAGCCACCGACCACCGCGCGCAGAGCGCCGTCTTCTGAATTCAGTGACACCAGCGCGGCCTGGGCGCGCGGAATCTGCGCTAAGCGCATGGCCTTGTTGATTTCCTGCAGCCGAACCACGTCACCGGCTTTGACTGCACCCGACAGGGATTTTCCGGTTCCGTCAGCGGCTGAGGGACCGAGCGCGAGGGTGCGTCCGTCGTCCAGCAGCGCTTTTGCCGAATTGCCGCTGATCGAAAGCATCAATGCCGCCGGGAGGCCGCCGATGCGCGGACGTTGGCGAAGGGCTTTCAGCAACTCGGCCTCGGATTTTCCGGCCAGTTCGATGCTCGCTTCGGCCCCGCGCCAGCCATGTCGGCGGTCATACTGCATCAGTCCGTTGCGAACAGCACCTTGTGCCGCCAGCTGGTCTTTACTGCTGACGGTGGTGACGACTCTGAAACCGCTATCGGTGGCTTTGTCGCCATAGCGGCGCACCATTTCGATTCGCACCATTTCCGCCAGGTAGGGCGCGTTTAGTTCAGTGACCTGTTCATGTGCTTTGGCTGTGTTCGGTTCGGCCTGTGCCGTGCGCATCTCGGCCTCGGTGATGAAACCTTCCTTGGCCATGCGTTGCAGGATGTAATTACGCCGGATCATCGAGCGTTCCGGATTGCTGAGCGGATTGCCGGAGGAGGGGAATTTCGGAATGCCGGCCAGCGTCGCCGATTCGGCAAGCGTCAGCTCGTCGAGTTTCTTCCCGTAGTAGAAATCGGCCGCCGCCGCGATGCCGTAGGCGCGGTTTCCGAAGAAGATCTTATTGAGATACAGACCGAGGATTTCGTCCTTGCTCAACTCGCGCTCCATCTTCAAGGCAAGCAACATTTCCTTGAACTTCCGGAAATAACTGTATTCATTGCTGAGGAAGAAATTCCGCGCCACCTGCTGGGTGATGGTGCTGCCGCCCGGAACGCGTTCATCGCTGGTGGTCACTGTCAGCCAAACTGCGCGGGCTATGCCACGCCAGTCCAAGCCGATGTGTTTGTAGAAATGGGCATCCTCGATGGCAATGACGGCGTTCTTGGTTTGTGCGGGAATGTCCTCGATGCGGGTCGGGTAGCGTCGGTTTTCGCCGAATTCGGCAATGAATTTGCCGTCGCTGCTGTACACCGTCAGGGGCATTTGCCAGTCGACACGCTTCAATTCTGTGACGTCGGGCAAATTTGGCATGATGCTGAAAAAGGCGATGGTCAGGCCCAGTGCCAGACCGGAAATGCCTAAAACAGCGAATACAATCAACCACTTGATTATTTTTAACATGCCATTTGCCACAAAAATACCGCGATTGGAGCTTCATTGTAGCCTGTCCAGCTGAAGCCGTGCCGGACGGCTCTGACGCGTCCGGAGTTTTGGACGATTTTAGTAAAAAACTTGCTAAATCCCCGAAAATCGTTATTTAATGTAACCACATAAGAATGTACCGTAACGGCATAATAATGGCGTTCAAGTGCCTAACTGGGGGAAACAGTGCAATTATTCGGTGAACAATCAGCGCCGTTGCTTGGGATTGATATCAGTTCCCAAGCCGTCAAGGTGCTGCAGCTGAGCAAAAGCGCGGGTCGCTACCGTGTCGAGCATTACGCCGTCGAACCACTTCCGGTCAATCCGACCGGTCATAAGTCTGCGGTGCAGACCGAAGTCATCGGTGCCGCCATCAAGCGTGCCGTTGCCAAGTCCGGCAGCAAATCCAAATATGCCGCCGTGGCCATTTCCGGGTCATCGGTGATCACCAAGGTCATTACCGTGACCGGCGGCGTCGACGGCCAAGCCATGGAAGAGCAGGTCTTCGACGAAGCCTCCAATCATATCCCTTACCAGATGGAGGAAGTCAGTCTGGATTTCGAAGTGCTCGGACCGATTCCCAATACCGAATCCGTGCAGGTGATGATTGCCGCGGCCCGTACTGAAAACGTCGAAGCCCGCCAGGCCGAACTCGAAATCGCCGGTCTTGAAGCCAAAGTGGTTGATGTTGAAGTGTTCGCGCTCGAAAATGCCTTCAAACTCATATGCAACCAACTCGGTATTCCCGCCGGTGGCCTGACCGCGGTGGTCGATATCGGCGCCCATCTGACCTCACTGAACGTGATCAAGGAAGGCCGCAGCATTTATTCCCGCGAACAGTTGTTCGGTGGCAAGCAGCTGTCCGAGGAAATCATGCGCCGCTACGGCCTGAGCTTCAGTGAGGCCGGCGTCGCCAAAAAACACGGCGGCCTGCCCAAAAGCTATGAATCCGAAGTACTCGAGCCCTTCAAAGAAGGGGTTGCCCAGCAGATTTCGCGTCTGCTGCAGTTCTTCTATTCCGGCAACGATTTCCCCCGCGTCGACCAGATCGTGCTGGCCGGCGGCACCTCATCGATTGCCGGCCTCAATCAGGTCTTAGAACAGCACCTCGGCGTCAGCACGATGACGGGGAATCCGATCGCCAGCATGATGGTCAGCCCGCGGGTCCAGGCACATGCCTTGGCCGCCGACGCGCCGGCCCTGCTGATTGCGTGCGGACTTGCCCTGAGGAGTTTCGACTAATGGCCAAAATCAACCTATTGCCATGGCGCGAAGAGCGCCGCAAATCAGAGCAGCGCCAGTTCAACGGCATGTTGGGTCTGGCTGCCGTGGCCGGCCTGGTGCTGGGCGCCCTCGTTTACCTCTATTACTCGGGACAGGTCACCGTACAGAACCAGCGCAATGAACTGCTACGCCAGGAAATCGCGGCGGTCGAGGTCAAAATCAAGGAAATCGAAGAGCTCGACAAACGCAAGGAAAGCCTTTTGGCCCGCAAGCGGGTCATCGAGGAACTGCAGGGCAAGCGTTATGAAATGGTCGGCCTGTTCACCGAACTGGCAAAGACCAGCGCCGATGGCGCCCAGATCACTACCATCCGCCAGAGCGGTCCCGATCTGGTGATCCAGGGTCGCGCCCAGTCCAATGCGCGCGTCAGTAGCTATATGCGCAACATCATGGCTTCGCCGGTCATATCCGACCCCGATCTGACCGTGATCGAGGCGCGCGGCGGCGATCGTGCATTGCCGTATGAATTCATTCTCAATGCCAAGGTGAAGGCGCCTGCTGCGGAAGCGGGTCAGGACACCGGGGCCGCACCGGAACAGCTGGGTGCGCAATGAAGAACATCAATCTCAGTGACATCGATTTCAAGGCCTCGGGATCCTGGCCGAAGGAACTGAAGTACAGCGTCTGCATTTCCGTGATTTTCCTGATTCTGTTGGGTGCTTGGTTCTTCATGATCAAGGACAAGCGTGATGAAATGCTGCGTCTGGAATTGGAAGAA
Organism: Lysobacteraceae bacterium; assembly: GCA_021299355.1. GTDB lineage: Bacteria > Pseudomonadota > Gammaproteobacteria > Xanthomonadales > Xanthomonadaceae > Arenimonas. Next base: position 2,382 of record JAJTGG010000019.1, on the reverse strand, counting down.
GCCGCGTTGCGCGTCGATTTCGAGAACAAGCAGGTGCGCGCTTCCAATCTGGAGCCGCTCAAACAGCAGTTGGAACAGATGGAGCTCATCCTCCAGCAGATGCTGCGCCAACTGCCGAGCAAAAATGAAATGCCAGATCTGATCGTTGACGTGTCGCAGCAGGCCCTACAGAGCGGCATAACCAACGAGCTGTTCCAGCCGGGTCCGGAAACGCCGCGCGAGTTCTACGCGGAAAAACCGATATCTATCCGCATGGTCGGCAACTACCACCAGTTCGGTGCCTTCATGAGTGGCGTGGCGTCGCTGCCACGCGTGGTCATCATGACCATGCATGACATTTCATTGAAGCCCCGCGGGGCCAACAACGAGCTTCTGGAAATGGCTGGCACCATCAAAACCTACCGCTATCTGGATCCTGATGAACAGGCCGCGGCTCCGGTGGAAGGGGGTGCGCCATGATGATTTCGCTGCGCAACATCCATTGGCTGTTGCTTGCATCTGCCGTACTGATGGCCACTGCCTGCGCCAAAGGCGATTCCGATCTGCGTGAATGGATCAATGTGGTCAAGAACAAATCGGCACCGCCATTGGATCCGCTGCCGCTAATCCAGAATCCGCCGGTCGCGGTGTATTCACCCGAAGGTCTGCGCGACCCGTTCAGCAAACCGCCGCTCAACCGTATGTCCAATACCGGCGGTCCGAGTCCCGATCTGTACCGCCGCCGTCAGCCCCTTGAAGCTTATACGCTCGACACGTTGAGCATGGTCGGCAGTATAGGTACCGGTCCTGGGCTTTCGGCGCTGGTGTTGGCACCCGATAAAGTGACCTACCGGGTCCGTCCCGGGGTTTATCTCGGCCAAAGCGATGGCCGTGTGGTCGCGGTATCGGCCAACCGCATTGAATTGGTTGAACTGGTGCCTGACGGCAATGGCGGTTGGCTCGAAAGGCAGGCGGTTATTGCGTTGAACGAATCAAATAGTGGGGAAAAGAAATGACGATTATTTTCAACAGCAAATCGCGGACTGCGGGCTTCAAGTCCGGCGTGCTCAGCGCCGCTCTCTGTCTCCTGTTCGCACAGACTGCCTGGGCCGACAATGTCCTCAAGGACGTCAAAGCCGCTACGCAGGCCGATGGCAAAACCGCCATTACCCTGCAGTTCGCTGAGCCAGTCGGTGATATCCAGGCCTTCAGTACCGACAATCCGCCGCGTATCGCCATCGATTTGCCGGAAACCAGCAATGCTTTCGCCCAGCGCAGGTTGCAGCTGACCACCGGTGCCGCCAAATCGGTGAATACGGTTGAATCCGGCGGCCGGACCCGCGTTGTAGTCGACTTGGCTAAGAACGCCCAGTACCGCACGCAGGCCGTGGGTAACACCCTGGTGCTGACCCTCGATCCGAAATCCGCGACCAATAATGCCGTTGCGGTTTCAGGCATCGATTTCAAACGGGGCGATAACGGATCCGGACGCATGATCGTCCGATTTGACGGCACCAATGCCGCACCGGTCATGAAAGAACAGGGTACCGAGCTGGTCGTGGACATCGTCAATGCCAAGTTGCCGGCCGATCTGCGCCGCCAGATGGATGTGGCCGGTTATGCCACTCCGGTGATGAACATCGATGCGCGCGACATGGGTGGCAAAACCCGCTTGGTGCTGAATACCAAGGGCAATGCCGATATGATGGCCTACCAGACCGGCAACGAGTATGTCGTTGAAGTCACGCCCAAAGCCGCTGCCGTTGCCGCCAAAACCGATCTGGCCCGTACCGGCGCCGTTTCCAGCGGCAAGAAAACCAGCGGCTATGCCGGCCGTCCGGTCACCTTCAACTTCCAGGACGTGCCGGTGCGTACCGTGCTGCAGTTGATCGCCGATGAATCCAACCTCAACATCGTCGCGGCCGATTCGGTCGGCGGCAATGTGACCCTGCGTCTGGTCAATGTGCCGTGGGATCAAGCGCTGGAAATCATTCTGCGCGCCAAGGGCTTGGATAAGCGCAAAGACGGCAATGTCATCTGGATTGGTCCGCAGCAGGAACTCGCGTCCTACGAGCAGGCCAAGGAAGATGCGCGTATCGCCATCGAAACCCGTGAAGAAACCATCAGCGAATACATCCAGATCAACTATGGTAATGCCGAGGCAATCGCCAAGCTGCTGACCGAAAACAGCAAGTCCGGTTCGGGTGGAGTCAGTGCAGGTGGCGCCCAGCAGCAGCAGCAGCGTGGCTTCCTGTCGTCCCGCGGCAGCGTCAGCTTCGATTCGCGTACAAACACCCTGCTGCTGATCGACATCCCGAAGAAAGTCGCTGAAGTCAAACAGCTGCTGCTGACCCTCGACCGTGCCGTCGATCAAGTCATGATCGAGGCCCGTATCGTGGTCGC